>JAESRD010000332.1 GCA_016764835.1 Paracoccaceae bacterium
AATGCTCGGGCTTGTTATCGCCGCTGCCATGGTCATCAACCTGATTGTCGCGGGTTTTGCCGGGCTGGCGATCCCGGTTCTGCTCGACAAGTTTGGCATAGATCCGGCGCTTGCCTCTGGCGCGTTTGTAACCACGGTCACTGATATCATTGGATTCTTTGCCTTTTTGGGTCTCGCCGCACTGGTGCTGATATGAACCTCGCAGATATCAAAACCGCAGCCCGCAAAGCCGCTTTTGCCCGGCGCGCGCAAGCATTTGAGACCGCCGCACCGGGCCAAGCTGGGTTGCTCAGCTCGGTATTGGCAGGCTATCGCGGCGTGCCTTTGGCGGGTTACATGCCAATGCGAACCGAAATAAACCCGCTCGCGGCGATGGAAGAGGCCGCAGCCCACGGGCCGGTCTGTGTGCCGGTGATCATCGGCAAAGGCCAAGCGCTGAAGTTCAGGCAATGGTCGCCGGGCTGCCCCATGATAGCGGGCGAATTTGGCGCGCAAATCCCGCAAGATGGCCCATGGGTCGTGCCGCAAATCCTGATCGTACCATTGGTGGCATTTGACCGCGCCGGGGGGCGGTTGGGCTATGGCGGCGGCTTTTATGACCGCAGTTTAGAGGGGTTGCGCGCCACTGGCCCGGTGCTGGCCGTGGGCTTTGCATTTGGCGCACAAGAAGCAGCAGATTTGCCGCTTGAGCCAACAGACCAACCACTTGATCTGATTGTCACTGATTTAGAAGTGATTGAGCCGGGTTGACCCCCTTGCTCATCTGGTTTTCGCGGCCTACCAAGCTGATATGAAAATACTGTTTTTGGGCGATGTTATGGGCCGGGCCGGGCGCCGGGCGATCAGTGAAGAGCTGCCAAAGCTGCGCGCGCGCTGGCGTTTGGATTTTGTCGTGGTCAATGGCGAAAACGCCACCAATGGCGCCGGGCTTTCGGGCGAACATGCCAAGCTGATCTTGGCGGCCGGGGCCGATGTGATCACGTTGGGCGACCATGCGTTTGACCAAAAAGACATGCTGCGCTTTGTTGACCAAGAGCCGCGCGTGATCCGGCCGCTCAACTATGCCCGCAAGGCGCCGGGCATTGGCGCGCGGGTGTTTGAGGCCAAGGGCGGGCATAAAGTTCTTGTCGCGCAAGTGCTGGGGCAGGTGTTTATGAAGCGTCCGTTTGATGATCCGTTTTCGGCCATCGACACGGTGTTGCGCGCCCACCCAATGGGCGGCAATGTGCAGGCCAGCCTGATCGACATTCACTGCGAAGCCACCAGCGAGAAAATGGCTATGGGCCACTTTTGCAATGGCCGGGCCAGCATTGTTGTCGGCACCCATACGCATGTGCCAACATCTGATGCGATGTTGATGTCTGGCGGCACGGCATATTTGAGCGATGCGGGCATGTGCGGCGACTATAATAGTGTCATCGGCATGGATGCGGCAGAGCCAATGCGGCGCTTCATAACCGGCATGGTCAAAGAACGGTTTAACCCGGCCAATGGCACGGCGACCCTGTCTGGCCTGTATGTTGAGACCGACAACCGTACCGGCAAAGCTACGCGGGTGGAGATGGTGCGCCAAGGCGGGCTATTGGCCCAGGCCGGGCCAGAGAATAGCTAATGTTTGGGCCGGGCCGCCGGGTGCCGTTTCTGGCACTTATTGTTTTTGGTGCGGGCTGGGGGCTGACCCAGCCGCTTTCCAAAATCGTGGTCACTGCAGGCTTTGCGCCGCTTGGCATTATCTTTTGGCAATTGATCATTGGCACGGGTCTGCTGGTTGTAATAAGCTTGGTGCGCCGGACGTGGCCGCCGCTGCATGCCGACGCACTTAAACTCTATGTTTTCATCGCCTTACTGGGCAATGTTCTCCCTGATATTGCCAGCTATAATGCGTATGAGGTGCTGCCTGCCGGGGTTATGTCTATTATCATGTCAGCCGTACCGTTGCTGGCATTTCCGGTGGCGCTGACGCTTAAGATTGAGCGTTTTAGCTGGCAGCGATTAGCGGGTTTGGCTTTGGGCATGGTCGGGGTCGCCATGATCGCGCTGCCGCAAGCTAAGCTGCCTGTCGGGGTTAGCCTTGGCTGGGTGCTGATCGCGATGATCGCGCCGCTTTGCTATGCGTTTGAGGGCAATGGCGTTGATCTACTCAGCCGCAAAAAGACCCAAGCTGAGCCAACGGCGCTCGACGCGCTGTTGGGCGCTTCAGTTATTGGGGCGGCAATTGCGCTGCCAATGGCGCTGATCAGCGGGCAAATGTTCTCGCTTGTTGGCCCTTGGGGCGTGCCGCATTACACGATCCTCGCCATCGCAGTGATCCACACGCTGGTCTATTCGGGCTATGTTTGGCTGGTGCGCCAATCTGGCGCGGTGTTTGCGGCACAGGTCAGCTATCTGGTCACCGGCTTTGGCGTGGCTTGGGCGATGCTGATCTTGGGCGAACGTTACTCTTTGCTGGTCTGGGCGGCGATGGGGCTGATGTTTGCCGGGCTAATGCTGGTCTTGCCGCGCGCACAAAAAGAGAGCTGACAACCGGCTATGGCCGACAAAGCCCGCCCGCGCGCAACTGCGGCATTGAGCCTGCTAGGTCGCAGGGCTATGATGGGGCTGCAAAGCAAAGCTGGCCGCATAAATTGGCCCATGATATTGGCAACATAAAGGGCGCGCATGCTGGGATTTGAGTTCACCCCCATGGTGGAGGCGGGCATCGCCATATTTGTCATGTTGGCAATGTTTGGTGCATTTCTGAAAGAGATTTATCCGGTTGAGGTTGTGGCTTTGGCCGGTGCGGTGGTGCTTATCGTACTGGGCATTTTGCCCTCCGATGCGGCGTTTGAGGTTTTTGCCAACCCCGCGCCGTGGACCATTGCCGCAATGTTCATGATCGTTGGTGCGCTGGTGCGCACGGGCGGGCTAGACTGGTTTTCCAAACTCGCGGCGCGCCATGTTGAGGCCCGGCCCAAGCTGACCATTGCTGGCGTGGCCTTGGCCGTGGTCGCCCTGTCGGCCTTTGTAAATAACACGCCGATCGTGGTGGTCATGCTGCCAATCTTTATTCAGCTGGCCAAGCAGATGAAGGTTTCTGCCTCTAAGCTGCTGATACCGCTAAGTTATTTATCAATTATGGGCGGCACAATCACGCTTATTGGCACCTCAACCAACCTTGTGGTTGATGGCGTTGGCCGGGCGGCGGGCCTTGAGCCATTCCACATATTCGAGATCGCTCCGATTGGTATTCCACTGGCGATTACCGGCATGATCTACCTCGCTTTGTTCGGCAACCGGCTGCTGCCAGACCGTGACAGCATGGCCATGTTACTCTCTGACAAATCCAAAATGCGGTTCATTACCGAGGCTGTTATTCCGCCGGGGTCTAACCTGATTGGCCGCGAAGTGTCGGGCGTGCAGCTGTTTAAGCGTGACGGCGTGCGGCTGATTGATGTGGTGCGCGGCGATGCATCTTTGCGCCGCAACCTGCGCGAAGTCACACTTGAGCTCGGCGACCGGGTGGTTTTGCGCACGCAGATGACAGAGTTGCTGAGCCTGCAGCGTAACAAAGAACTCAAACGGGTTGATCAAGTCTCGGCGGTTGAATCGACCACAGTTGAAGTGCTGATTTCACCTGATTGTAGGATGATTGGCCGTCGGTTGGGCAATTTGCGGCTGCGGCGGCGGTATGGCGTCTACACTCTTGCAGTGCACCGGCGAGACAAAAATATTGGCGGCCAGATGGATGATCTGGTGGTCAAAGTTGGCGATACGCTGTTGCTTGAAGGCACGGCGGCCGACATTTCGCGCCTCGCGTCGGACATGAACCTTGTTGATGTCTCGCACCCCACTTCTCAGGCGTTTCGTCGCGGCCATGCACCGATTGTTATTGGCGTTCTGGCTGGGGTTGTTGGGCTGTCGGCGCTTAATGTCGCGCCGATTGAGGTCTTGGCCTTTGTTGGCGTCGCCATTGTGCTGCTGACCCGTTGTATCGACGCCGAAGAGGCGTTTTCCTTCATTGACGGCCGCTTGCTGGCGATGTTGTTCTCAATGCTGGCTGTTGGCTCGGCGCTGGAGCATTCGGGCGGCGTGCGGCTGATTGTCGATGCGCTGGCACCGCTGCTTATGGGCATGCCGGTGACGCTGACGATCTTCGCGATTTTTGCGCTGACCTCGACCCTGACCGAGCTATTGTCCAACAATGCCGTGGCGGTGGTGGTCACGCCGGTGGCGATTGGGCTGGCACAAACGCTGGGCTTTGACCCGCGCCCGATTGTGGTCGTGGTAATGATGGGGGCCAGCTTTGGTTTCGCCACGCCCATTGGCTATCAGTGTAATATGTTGGTCTATGGGCCGGGCGGCTATAAGTTTAGCGATTTTGTCCGCATTGGCCTGCCGCTCAACTTCATTATGGGAATAGTCGTCAGCCTGATCATCCCGCTTGTTTACACGCTTTGACGCATCTTTTATAAACATCTGACGGCAAACACGACGGGGACGGAAAACATGGCAGGCCACTCAAAATGGGCAAATATTCAGCACCGCAAAGGGCGCCAAGACGCTGTGCGCTCTAAGCTGTTCTCTAAGCTGGCCAAGGAGATCACGGTTGCTGCCAAGATGGGCGACCCAGACCCCGACGGGAACCCGCGCCTGCGTATGGCTATTAAAGAAGCCAAGTCACAATCGGTGCCCAAAGACGTCATCGACCGCGCGATCAAGAAGTCGCAAGCGGGCGAGGGCGATGATTATGACGAGATCCGGTATGAGGGCTACGGCCCCGGTGGCGTCGCCGTTATCGTTGAGGCGATGACTGATAACCGCAATCGCACCGCGTCGACCGTGCGCTCGACCTTTAGCAAAAACGGCGGCAATCTGGGCGAGACCGGCTCGGTGTCCTTTATGTTCGACCGGGTGGGCGAGGTCAGATATCTGCCCGCCGCGGGCGATGCTGACACGGTGATGATGGCCGCACTTGAGGCTGGCGCTGACGATGTTGAGAGCGACGAAGACGGCCACCTGATTTATTGCGCCGATAGCGAGCTGAACGATGTATCAACCGCGCTTGAGGCTGAGCTGGGCGAAAGCGAAACCGCCAAGCTGGTTTGGCGGCCAACAACAACTGCGCCGCTTGATCTTGAAGGTCTGCAAAAGCTGATGAAGCTTGTTGATCTCTTGGAAGATGATGATGATATTCAGCGCGTCACCACCAACTTTGAAGCCACCGACGAAGTGATGGCCGCTTTCGCCGAAAGCTAGGCCACCCGCTCAATGTCGGAAAATAAGTAGGGCCGGGCATTGCTGCGCGGCCCTTTTTGTCGTTTGCTCCGGGTTGGGCAAACAGGCCCGAAAGTAGGCTGGGTGCGCTCAGCGAAAGGCCAAAACCATGGACAAATCCGCCCAGAACCAGCCGCTTGCCGGTATGTTATGGATGCTTCTGGCCGGGCTGGCTTTTGTTGGCGTTACTGCCACGATCAAGGCATTTGGCACCACCGTTCCCGCGGCTGAGGCGGCGTTCCTGCGCTACATTATGGGCATACCGTTTCTGTTGCCCATGCTCTGGCCGATCTTTAGGGCCAAGATTGACCGGCGCGCATTGGCGCTGTTTTCCTTGCGCGGGCTGGCCCATTCTGGCGGGGTAATCTGCTGGTTCTTTGCCATGACCAAGATCCCGCTCTCTGAGGTGACGGCGATGAACTATTTGTCGCCGGTCTATCTGGCGATGGGGGCGGCCTTGCTGCTGGGCGAACCTTTGGCCCGGCGGCGGATAACGGCGATCGTCGTGGCGCTTTTTGGCGCACTTATCATCTTGCGGCCGGGGTTTCGCGAGGTCGGAATTGGGCATTTATCCATGTTGGCGGCGACGTTTTTTATGGCATGCGGCTATTTATTGGCAAAATTCTTGTCCAGTACCTTTAGCGCCACGGTTGTGGTTGGCATGCTGTCGCTCATGGTCACAGTTGGGCTTGCGCCCTTTGCATGGTGGGTCTGGCAGACACCAACACTTGTTGATCTGGGCTGGTTCTTTGTCACCGCTTGTTTTGCCACTTTGGGCCATTTAGCCATGACCAAAGCCTTTGCAGCCGCCCCGCTGGCCGTGACCCAGCCGGTCACGTTCCTACAACTCATTTGGGCGGTGGTGCTCGGCGCTGCGGTGTTTGGCGAGCCGGTTGATTTCTGGGTAGTGTTTGGCGGCGGGCTGATAATGGCGGCGATCAGCTATATCACATGGCGCGAGGCGCTGGCGACGCGGCGGCGCAAATCTGCACAGGAAAAAGTTTGATCTTTGTCAAAGCGCGGTTGGTGGCCGGGGCGCATGATCTGCCCATAAACGGAGGACGCTATGACCCATACACCACACGAACTTATCGCTGATTTTCCAGATCAGGCCGAGGCGATCCATGATTTGCGCCAGAAGAACGCTCATTTTGATGGGCTGGCAAACCGTTACCATGAGGTGAACCGTGCGGTGCATCGGGCGGAAACCGATGTTGAGCCGACAAGCGACAGCCATCTTAATGACCTCAAGCGCCAGCGTATGGTACTCAAAGATGAGACTGCCGGGCTGTTGGCGTCTGTCGGCGCTTAGTCGACTAATCTATCTGGTAAGGTAAAATGCCGCGGTGGTTGGGGTCTATTGCCAGCCCCCGCGCCAGCGGCGGCACTGCGCGTTGGTGGCAGGTTTTGCGCTCGCAAATGCGACAAGAAATGCCGATCGGCTCAAACCGGGCGCCATTGCCGGTGTCCATATGGTCGGCGTAGACCAGCGCGCCAGCATGGCGGATCTCGCAACCCAGCCCTATTGCGTAGCGTTGCACCGGGGCGCCCCAAGCGCCTGCGGGTTTGCTCACGTCACGGGCAAGGCAGAAATACTGTGCGCCATCAGGGGTTTGGGCCAATTGGCGCAGCCAGCGGCCGGGGGTCTCAAACGCTTGGTGCACGTTCCATAGCGGGCAGGCACCGCCATAGCGGGCAAATTGCAGTTTGGTCGCAGAGTGGCGTTTTGTGATCGTGCCCGCCTGATCAACCCGCACAAAGAAAAACGG
>JAESRD010000333.1 GCA_016764835.1 Paracoccaceae bacterium
CTTGCAACATCAAAAACAGGCTGCATAATCAATCACGCAAACGAACCAGAACCTCCAAAACTCAAACCGCTCTGATGTTCCATTTTATATGGCGACGGACACGTTTGCAAAATCTCGCCCGAAATGGTTGGCGATCCTAGCTGTAGAAGGCGAAAAATAGCATTTTTAGCACTGCTTAATTCGCTTTACGACAGAACCCTGTTGTCTTGGTGTTTTCGACAAATTTTCCGTTGCAAGCTGTTGCCTAGTATGAAATTATATTTAATATAGTGAAACATACGTGGCCTATGGTGACTGTGATGGAACAGCCTTCTGGAATTTGGAAGTCCGCCCCCGGCAAAGGGCGCTGCGGCCCACACGGGTTTGCAATATTTGGCGTCGTGCCGGAAAATTTGGGAACCTCCCGAGCAGGCTGGCGGCTGTTTTGCAACGCTTTGGCCAAGCCGCTATCCAGATCAGGTGGTTGCTGAGATGAAGCACAGGATTGGGATGTATGCACACAGATTATGGGGCCGGTTTGAGGGTGCAAGCGCTGTCACCTCTCCATCGCTGAGCGCCGATCATCTGAGCACGCCGATCATGTCTAGCGCCGACTTGCTACGGGCTAACCGCGCGTTCGCCGAAGATAAGGTGTTGTCGTTAGCTAATAACTACGTCGCCACCAGTCTTCCTACAAATTCTGCCGCTTACCCTTGTGGCAAAATACCCAATTTCAAATTTGCGGCGGTAAGGGTTCAGGCTGTGCCATACCACCATGCCGCCGAATAACAGCAACAGGAAGTAACATGTCATATAAGTCAGATATTGAAATTGCACGCGAAGCCAACAAGAAACCAATCCTGGAAATTGGTGCAAAATTGGGCATCGGGCCTGAGCATTTGTTGCCATATGGGCATGACAAAGCAAAGGTCAGCCAAGCGTTCATCAATTCTGTTCAGGACCGCAAGAATGGTAAGCTGATCTTGGTGACAGCGATCAACCCGACACCAGCGGGCGAGGGTAAGACAACCACAACAGTTGGTCTTGGCGATGGTCTGAACCGCATTGGCAAAAAGACAGCAATTTGCATTCGCGAGGCCTCATTGGGCCCGTGTTTTGGTATGAAGGGCGGCGCTGCTGGCGGCGGTTTCGCACAAGTCATCCCGATGGAAGACATGAACCTTCATTTTACTGGTGACTTCCATGCTATCACATCAGCGCATAACCTGCTGAGCGCGATGGTCGACAACCATATCTACTGGGGAAACGAGCTCGAAATCGACGTTCGGCGTGTCGCTTGGCGGCGCGTTGTTGACATGAACGACCGGGCATTGCGCCAGATTACCGCGTCGCTTGGCGGCGTTGCCAACGGCTTCCCACGCGAAGCTGGGTTTGACATTACCGTGGCATCTGAAGTGATGGCCTGCCTGTGTTTGGCGTTGAATTTGAAAGACTTACAGCAGCGCTTGGGCGATATCATCGTCGCATACCGCCGCGACCGCACGCCAGTTTTTGCCCGTGACATCAAGGCCGATGGAGCGATGACGGTGTTGTTGAAGGATGCGATGCAGCCCAATATCGTGCAGACATTGGAAAACAACCCTGCCTTTGTGCATGGTGGTCCATTTGCCAATATTGCGCATGGCTGTAACTCGGTTATTGCCACGAAAACAGCGTTGAAGCTGGCCGATTATGTTGTGACAGAAGCGGGGTTTGGCGCCGATTTGGGTGCTGAAAAGTTCATGAATATCAAGTGCCGCAAAGCTGGACTTGCGCCGAGCGTGGTCGTGTTGGTGGCCACTGTGCGCGCCATGAAGATGAACGGCGGCGTGGCACGTGCGGATCTTGGGCCAGAGAATGTAGCGGCTGTAACGGCGGGCTGTCCGAACCTTGGGCGCCATATCGAGAACCTAAAACTATTTGGTGTGCCTGTGGTGGTCGCGATCAACCACTTTGTGACTGACTCTGACGCCGAAGTGCAGGCGATTAAGGACTTTGTCGAGTCGCTCGGCTCGGAAGCGATCTTGTGTCACCACTGGGAAAAGGGCAGCGAAGGCATTGTTGAGCTGGCGACACGTGTTGCAGAAATTGCAGATGCGGAAGTTGCCAATTTTGCGCCGATCTACCCCGATGACATGCCGCTGATGCAAAAAATCGAGACCATTGCCAAACAAATTTACCGTGCTGACGAGGTTTTGGCCGACCAGAAAATCCGCAATCAGCTAAAGGATTGGGAAGCGCAAGGATACGGTAATTTGCCAGTGTGTATTGCCAAAACTCAATATTCGTTTAGCACGGATCCGACATTGCGCGGCGCGCCTGATGGACATTCGGTGCCGGTGCGCGAAGTGCGTCTTGCGGCGGGTGCAGGGTTCATCGTGGTTGTTTGCGGTGATATCATGACGATGCCGGGCTTGCCGCGGGTACCATCGGCTGAAACCATCATGCTAAATGGCGAGGGGCAAATCGAAGGTTTGTTCTAGAAACATAGAGGAGCGGGCGGGTTTAATAGCCCGCCCGGGCGGGCTTTGTTTGGTGCGAATATAAATGGAAATGCGAAGGGTGCTGAGATGAGCGCGACGATTATTGACGGTAAGGCTTTTGCAGCGACAGTGCGCGTAAAGGTTGCGGAACATGTGACCCGCTTGAAAGAGGTTCACAAAATCACACCGGGTTTGGCCGTTGTGCTGATCGGCGAAGACCCGGCGAGCGAAGTTTATGTGCGCAATAAGGGACGTCAGACCAAAGAAGTTGGCATGAATTCTTATGAGTACAAGTTGGCGGCCGATGTCACGCGCGACGAGGTGTTTGCGCTGATTGCCAAGTTGAATGCGGACCCGGCAGTACATGGCATCCTTTGCCAGTTTCCGGTTCCTGATCACTTGAATGAGGCCGAGATTGTGGCCCAAATTTTGCCTGAGAAAGATGTGGACGGTCTGCATGTCGTGAATGCCGGGCTGTTGGCATCGGGGCAACGCGCCATGGTGTCGTGCACGCCGCTGGGATGTTTGATGTTGTTGCGCGATCAGTTGGGGTCACTGTCGGGCAAGTCTGCTGTTGTGGTTGGCCGGTCAAATCTGGTGGGCAAGCCATTGGCGGCGCTGTTGCTGCGCGACAGTTGCACGGTAACAATCGCGCATTCGCGGACCAAAGATATCGAAGAAGTGTGCCGCAATGCGGATATTTTGGTGGCCGCCGTTGGCCGCCCTGAGATGATCACTGGTGACTGGATTAAGCCGGGGGCGGTGGTCATTGATGTGGGGATTAACCGTATTCCTGCGCCAGAACGCGGCGAAGGAAAAGTGCGGTTGGTTGGCGATGTGCATTTTGCCAGCGCGGCGGAAGTTGCATCAGCAATCACGCCTGTTCCCGGCGGTGTCGGGCCGATGACGATCGCTTGTTTGTTGGCCAATACTGTGACGGCAGCCTGCCGGGCCAACGGGCTCATGGAGCCTGATGGACTGACCGCATGAGAGACCACCGTCTGATTGACGGCAAAGCGGTGCAGGCGCGCCGCGCTGATGTTGTGGCCCTAGGCCAGCCGCATTTTCTGGGCGCAGATATGATAAAGCCCGGCGCGGCTGTGATCAATATTGGGATCAACCAGATCGTCGATGAGGCGGGGAACACGCGCCTTGTCGGCGATGTCGACACCGATGCTGTGCTGGAAATAGCAGGTGGATTACGCCGGTTCCCGGCGGCGTAGGGCCGGTAACTGTGGCAATTCTTATGCGCAATGCGACGGTTGCTCATAGCCATCAGTTGGCCGCCGGTTGGCGCAGCTAGAGCGCCAAAATACCAAGGCCAACGAAAGCAAAAATGACGCCGCTCCATTGTGACGGCGTCATTTTTTCTTTGAGAAACGCCCATGCGATAATGATTGAGATCATGCCAAACATTGATGCAGCGACCGACGCAAATTCGGGGCGCGGCTGCAGCCCGGCCAACAATGTGGCGCTTAGTGCCAGAGAATCGAGCAGGCCCATAAGCGCTAATAGGGGCAGCAGGGCCAGCGGCGGACGGTATGTTGCGCCTATAATACCAATAAAAACAACGAGAAAAAAGATAGCTGCGAGCCGCGCCCAGAGGATGATCGACATGCCCGGTGCGATTTGGGCAGCGGCTTGACCCAAGGCAAAGGTGGCGGCAAAGCCAAGCGCCGAGAGCAGGGACCAAAGAATCGCGGCACGGCGTTTGGCTTGCTGGTCAGGATCATTGGCGTCGTCAGAAAGGCTGGCCACAATGGAAACGCCCGCTATCACCGCCATCACCGCGCCCCACTGAATGAGCGAAACCGAGCCGCCAGACAACACGGCCCAACCCACAGATAGGATGGGATATGAGGCAATAATGGGGGCGACCAGCCGCACTGGGCCGATAAAAAATGCCTTATACAGGGCGAGGCTGGCCACGACAAAACCCGCCCCAGAAACCACCGCCAGCGCGGCTGCCTGCAGTGGGAAAGAATTGAGCATTTGTGGCGGTTTGCCGGACACCATGATGCTGGCTATCTGAAACAATGCCCCGAAAATCAAGACGCTGAGCAATGCTGGATAGAGCACGCAACGCGGTGCGATCACGCGGACGAGAACGTCATGTATCCCCCAAGCCAAGGCGGCAATGCAGCCAAGCAGCAGCGCGCTCACTATGACGATTTGCGAAAGAATGGCACCATGAAGACAAGGCAAGCGAGCAAGAAAAATATGCTGCCGAACATGGCCCAGAAGTTGCCTATGCTAGCGATAATAAAGCCAATGGAAGAGATTACAAACAGCACCCAGCCGGTAATATTGATTTGACGGTCACTCATGATTGGCCTCTCTTAAGCTAAGTTCTTGCGGAAACTGATTTCGCGAGTTATTCTTTTTATTAAAGTATTATTCCGCTTAAGCAACAAGATCATAACCGGACACCATGCCATGCTTGATAGTAAATATGCTGATGTAAAGCCTGGGCCGCCCAAGCCTAGCACGATAATTCAACCAACTGTATTTTCTATGCCGCCGGGCAGCGAACGCTACGTGGTTGAAGGTGGGGGAGCTGTGCTTATCCCTATCGAGACAGGGGACCGCCTGGAAATAACCAATGATGAAGGCGGTCAGGCATGCGAAATAGTTGCCGCCGATGGCAAGGGTGCGATTGATGCCACTATTTTGGGGCACAAGAGCAGCGCAGATGCGGGCGGTCTGCGGGCGCTATTGCAGGCGAATGACCAAAGCTTGCGCGGGCTGCACATGGGTATTAACGCGCGCGGTATTGACCTGTCGCAAGGCGGCGCAATCAGCCTGTTTGAGGCGACAACACCGGCCAAAACCAGTCAGAAATTCAGGGCTGAGCGTGACGGCGTGGTGATTATTGCCGCCCCCGGCGGCGCAATGGATATCGAGGCGCAGGACACGGCGACGCCGCTGACAGTCATGGTTACCCGCGCGGTGATCAAACAACATACAAAATTTGAGCTGCCAGACCCGCTGGCCAACCCCATACTGGATCTGCGGATCAAGTCGCAAACGGCAGAGGCCTATTTTGTAAAGGCTGGGGATTATATCCAAATCCAAGATGTGGATGGCCGCCAATGCACCGATTTTGAGTGCTTTTCGGCGCGCAAATTGGACAAGGGAATAGAGCATGCGCTCGACGTGACAACGACGCGCACATTGATGGGCCATGCCTATCCAATGCCCGGGCTTCATGCAAAATATTACGATCAGGAGATGTTGCCACTCGTTGAAGTGGTGCAAGATACTTGCGGGCGTCATGATGCCTTTGCCTTGGCATGTACGGCCAAATTTTACGACGATACCGGCTATCCCGGTCATGTAAATTGCTCGGAAAATTTCAATCATACCTTAGACAAATACGGCGTAACCGGGCGGCCCGGATGGATGGCGATCAACTTCTTTTTCAACACGTTTATTGATGAGCATGGCGTGATGTATTCAGATGAGCCGTGGTCACGCCCCGGCGATTATGTCCTGCTGCGCGCGCTTACCGATTTGGTCTGTGTCAGCTCAGCCTGCCCCGATGACATCACGCCCGCGAATGGGTGGAACCCGACTGATATTCATGTTCGCACCTATAGTGGTGAAGAAAAATTTCAACATGCGATGGCAATGCGCACTACCAGAGATTCGGAGCCAAAAATGACCAAGCAAACAGGATTTCACGACAGTTTTGCCAAGCATACCCGCAACTTTGTCGAGTATAAGGGCTATTGGCTGGCCAATTGTTTTGCCAAAGCAGGACCGATTGAAGAATACTGGGCTTGCCGTGAAGATGCCGTGATAATGGATCTGTCGCCGCTGCGTAAATTTGAGATCACTGGGCCGGATGCTGAAGCGTTGATGCAGTATACATTAACGCGCAATATCAAGAAGTTAGCCTTGGGCGGCGTGGTTTATACGGCGATGTGCTACGAGCATGGCGGCATGCTAGATGATGGCACGCTGTTTCGGCTGGGGCGTGACAATTTCCGTTGGATCGGCGGCGATGATTACGGTGGCGATTGGCTGCGCGAGCAGGCGGAAAAGCTGGGCCTGAATGTCCTTATTCGCAACTCGACCGACCAGCTGCATAATGTGGCTGTGCAAGGGCCCAAAAGCCGCGATTTGCTAAAGAAAATTATTTGGACGGCGCCGCATAATCCTGAATTTGAACAGCTCGGCTGGTTCCGCTTCACGCCCGCTCGTTTGAACAATGAGAGCGGCACTCCAATCGTGATTTCGCGTACCGGTTATACGGGTGAGCTGGGTTATGAGGTAATGTGCCACCCCAAAGATTGCGTCAAAGTGTTTGACGCGATTTGGGAGGCGGGCAAAGAGCACGGGTTGCGGCCAATGGGGCTTGAGGCGCTGGATATGGTGCGCATCGAAGCCGGGCTTATTTTCGCTGGCTATGATTTTTCGGACCAAACTGACCCATTTGAAGCAGGGATCGGATTTACCGTGCCGCTTAAGACCAAAGAGGACGATTTCATTGGCCGCGACGCATTGATCCGGCGCAAAGAGACGCCGTCGCACAAGTTGATAGGGCTGGTGATTGATAGCAATGTTGATGTTGGCCACGGCGATTGTGTGCATTTTGGCCGGGCTCAAATTGGCGAAGTGACGTCATCGACACGGTCGCCTATCTTGGGCAAAAACATCGCTTTGGCGCGGGTTGATGTGGCCTATAGCGAGATCGGCACGATGCTTGAAATTGGCAAACTCGACGGCGAGCAAAAACGGCTGCCGGCCGAAGTTGTGCGGTTCGCGCATTTTGACCCAACCAAAGAGCGGCCGCGTTCGTAGCTAAAGTTTGCGGTTTGATATCGCGCAAAGCAATGGCGCAGCGGCGGCGATAGGGAATGATATGGTATCAATGATTGAACATATCGGCGGCGAGGCGGGCTTGCGTGCGCTCGTCGAGACTTTCTACGACGAAGTAGAGAGTAACCCTGCCGGGGCGCATATTCACAACCTGCATTTGCGCGGCCATGGTATTGGCCATGTCCGTCAGGAACAGTTTGATTTTCTGAGCGGATTTTTGGGCGGCCGGCGGTATTATGAAGAGCAACATGGGCACATGAATGTGCAGCAAATGCATGAGCATGTGCCGATTTCGACCAAGGATGCCGAAGATTGGCTGACTTGCATGGATGTTGCGATTGAGAAATGCGGCCAATCGGGCCCGCAAATAGAAAAGCTACGCAGCGCATTTCGCCGCGTAGCAATGGTTCTGGTAAATGATCTGCAGCGTGACTAATTCTTGAGGTAGGCCTCAAGGCTATCATCAAGGGCATCTTTCCATGGCGTGTGATGAACCGGCGCCATTGTGCCTGTAATAACAGAGACATAAGAGTTATCGCGGAAGGTCATGATATTGGTCTTCTTATGCGCCTTCCACTTCATGAACGCATCGATAGCGCCATCAACATTGAATGATGGATAGTCGGTTTCATCGATCAATTCCTGCACATATGCGCCCTGAAAGCGAATGGCGGCATAGTCATCTTCGCCAGCATCTTCGGCGGCGACACGGGCGACAACATCGGCGTGGCGCGCGTCTCTGTCGGCGGGCACGTCGAGGCGGCCCATGATCGCATCGCGCACCCACCAAGCTTGGGCGTCAAACATGTTGAACGTGAACCACTGGTCTTGCATGCCGACATAAAACAGCGCCGGATTGGGGACGAAAGCGACGCCTTTGTAGAGGTCAGCTGCGGCAAGTCTGTTGGCTGTTTTGAGGCGCAGACTGTCGGGCAGGAACGGGAAGTGGTGCTTGTAGCCCGTGCATAAAATGATGGCATCAATCTCGCGGCTCGTGCCGTCTTTGAAATATGCGGTGTTGCCATCAACACGGGTCAGCAGTGGCACTTCAGCCCAATTATCAGGCCAGTCATAGCCCATTGGGGCGGTGCGGTGGCTGACAGTTATGGATTTTGCGCCGTATTTCCAGCACTGGGATCCAATGTCTTCGGCCGAATAGCTGGTGCCGACAATGAGGATGTCTTTGCCTTTGAATTCCATCGCATCGCGGAAATCATGGGCGTGCAGAACGCGGCCTTGGAAGCTCTCAAAACCGTCAAATTGCGGCACATTGGGTGTGCTGAAATGGCCTGTGCAAACGATGACATTGTCAAATTCTTCGTCGTAAACACGGTCATGGGGCAGGTCATGCGCGGTTACGGTGAATTTGCCGTTTGCGAATTCGATATTGCGGATGGCGGTCGAGAAGCGGATCTTGTCGCGCACGCCGGCCTTGTTCACACGGCCTTCGATGTAGTCAAACAAAACAGCGCGCGGCGGGTAGCTGGCAATCTGCTTGCCGAAATGCTCCTCGAAGGAATAGTCGGCGAATTCGAGACCTTCTTTGGGGCCGTTTGACCACAAATACCGGTACATCGAGCCGTGAACGGGTTCGCCATATTCGTCGAGGCCCGTGCGCCACGTATAGTTCCAAAGCCCGCCCCAATTGTCTTGCTTCTCGAAGCAAACAATTTCGGGAACATCTTCACCTTTTGCGGCGGCGGATTGAAAAGCACGAAGCTGGGCGAGGCCAGAAGGCCCGGCGCCGATAATGGCAACACGTTTGGTCATTTCGAGAGGTCCTTTTGCGAGAAGTATTTAAATATCGAGCGTGTTTGCCTTTTCCCAGTCTGAAAAATGAGCGCAAAACGAAGTCCATTCCTGATGCTTCATCTTGAGGTACGCGGCAGAAAATTCAGCGCCCATTGTGGCTTTCAGGCCTTCATCTTGGTCATAGGCGCGAAGCGCATCGAGCATATTGAGCGGCAAGAGCGGCGCATCGGTAATCGTATGCCCATCTGTGTACATGTTGATGTCGCGACGTGGCCCCGGATCAGCATTTGTACGCACACCGTTTAGGCCAGCTGCGATGATCACCGCTTGGAGCAAGTAGGGGTTTACTGCGCCATCGGGGAGACGCAGCTCAAACCGGCCGGGGCCGGGGACGCGCACCATATGTGTGCGGTTATTGCCCGTCCAAGTCACCGAATTTGGTGCCCAAGTTGCGCCCGAAATCGTGCGGGGCGCATTGATACGTTTGTAGCTGTTAACCGATGGGTTTGTGATGGCTGCAAGCGCTGACGCATGCTTCATAATGCCACCCAAAAACGCGCGGCCTTTTTCAGACAGACCGAGCTCTGCTGTGTCGCCGACACCCTTAGGTGCGGCAAAAACATTGGTCTTCGACGCAGCACCTGGTGCATCCCAAACCGAGATATGGGCGTGACAGCCATTGCCCGTCAGCCCTTCGATTGGCTTGGGCATAAAGGTAGCGCGCAGCCCGTGCTTTTCGGCCACCGATTTGGTCATAAATTTGAAAAACGAATGTTTGTCCGCGGTGCGCAAGGCATCGTCGAAATCCCAGTTCATCTCAAATTGGCCATTCGCATCCTCGTGGTCGTTTTGATACGGGCCCCAGCCTAGCTGCAGCATATAGTCGCAAATTTCGGCGATAACATCATAGCGACGCATAACCGCTTGCTGGTCGTAGCAGGGTTTTTCTGCTGTGTCGTATTCATCCGAAATCTGGCTGCCATCGGGGGTCAGCAAAAAGAATTCTGCCTCTATCCCTGTTTTGACATGCATGTCTTCGGCGGCGGCTTCCGCGACCAAACGGGTCAGAACATTGCGCGGCGCTTGGGCAACGTCTTGGCCCTCCATTACACAATTGGCCGCGACCCACGCCACTTCAGGTTTCCACGGCAACTGGATCACCGAAGAGGGGTCGGGCACAGCGAGCATGTCGGGATGTGCTGGCGTGAGATCAAGCCATGTTGCAAACCCGGCGAAACCAGCGCCGTTCTCTTGCATGTCTGCGATTGCTTGCGTTGGAACCAATTTTGCCCGTTGCCCGCCAAACAAATCGGTGAACGACACCATGAAATACTTAACGCCGTTTTCTTTGGCAAATGCTGTCAGATCTGTGATCATAGCCGCGTCCCCTTATGGAATTTTCTAGAATGATGTACCGGGTTTTCCGGGCCACCAATCGGTGCCGGAAAGAGGAACGCGGGCCATTGCCGCGGCCTCGAGCGTCAACGCCACGAGGTCTTCTGGCTCTAGGTTATGTATATGGTTCTTACCGCAAGCCCGGGCTATTGTCTGGGCTTCCAGCGTCATCACTTTGAGATAATTATTCAAACGACGGCCACCCTCAATCGGGTCAAGACGCTCCATCAATTCAGGGACTTGTGTGGTGATACCGGCGGGATCGTTGCCTTCATGCCAGTCATCATAAGCACCGGCGGTGGTGCCGAGCTTTTGGTATTCGGTTTCCCATTTGGGGTCGTTGTCACCCAGCGCAATCAGCGCGCCTGTGCCGATTGATACCGCATCAGCACCCAGCGCCAATGCTTTGGCAACATCCGCGCCAGTGCGTATACCGCCCGATACAATTAGCTGAACTTCGCGGTGCAAATCAAGGTCTTGCAACGCGCGGACAGCCTCGCGAATACAGGCCAAAATCGGCTGGCCAACATGTTCGATAAACACATCTTGCGTGGCCGCTGTACCGCCTTGCATGCCGTCTAGCACGACAACATCGGCGCCAGCTTTGATCGCCAGCGTCGTGTCGAAATAGGGCCGTGCGCCGCCAACTTTGATGTAGATTGGCTTTTCCCAGTTGGTGATTTCGCGCAGCTCAAGGATCTTGATTTCAAGATCATCGGGCCCGGTCCAATCGGGATGCCGGCAAGCCGAACGTTGATCGATGCCCTGAGGCAGATTGCGCATGCCTGCAACCCGATCGCTAATTTTTTGCCCCAGCAGCATGCCGCCGCCGCCCGGCTTTGCGCCTTGGCCAACAACGATCTCAATCGCATCAGCGCGGCGCAGGTCGTCGGGGTTCATGCCATAACGCGAAGGCAAATATTGGTAGACCAACATCTTGGAATGGCCGCGCTCTTCTTCGGTCATGCCGCCATCGCCGGTGGTTGTTGAGGTGCCCGCAAGGGTCGCCCCGCGGCCAAGCGCTTCTTTTGCCGGGCCAGACAGGGAGCCAAAGCTCATGCCCGCAATCGTGATCGGAATATCAAGTTCGATCGGCTTCTTGGCAAAACGGGTGCCCAGCACAACCTTGGTGTCGCATTTCTCGCGATACCCTTCGAGCGGATAGCGCGACATTGATGCGCCTAAGAACAGCAAATCATCAAAATGTGGCACCTTACGTTTGGCTCCGCCGCCGCGAATATCATAAATCCCTGTGGCGGCCGCGCGACGAATTTCAGCGTTTATTGAAGTTGAAAATGTTGCCGACTGGATTGGCTCAGTGCGCGGTGCACTCTCTTTTGCATCTTTCATAGACATCTTCCTTAGTACGCGTTGTCGATATTGAAATGATAAAGCTGTCGCGCTGAACCGTATCGGGTAAATTCCTCGGGGCGGGCGTCGCTGTCGGCGCGCGTCAAAAGATCGGTAAGTATCTCAAGATGCTCAGGCCGCATTTCTTTTTCAATGCAATCAGCGCCAAGGCTTTTTACCGATCCGCGCACAAATAGCCGTGCCTCATAAAGTGAATCGCCAAGCGCATCTCCCGCATCGCCGCAGACGACCAGATTGCCCGACTGCGCCATAAACGCCGACATATGACCGATATTGCCGTGCACCACGATGTCGATGCCCTTCATCGAAATCCCGCAACGCGAGCTGGCATTGCCCTTGATAACAAGCAGCCCGCCATTGCCGGTAGCCCCCGCATATTGGCTCGCATCGCCTTCGACAATCACGGTTCCCGACATCATATTTTCGGCGCAGCCCGGCCCGACCGAGCCATGTACCCGAATGAAGGCCTGCTTGTTCATGCCGCCGCAATAATACCCTGTCGAGCCTTTAACATTTACCTCGATAGGCGCATCTAGCCCAACCGCGATCGCGTGGCTGCCGCGAGGATTTACAATATTCCACTGGGTCTTATTGGTGCTACCCGCCAAGGCCTGAAGGCTGGAATTGAGGCCGCGCAGGCCGTCCGATTCAAGATCATATGTCTGCATATTAGTGGTTCCAGAAGTAAACAGTTGCGGGTTCAGGCTCCCAAACGCGGGCGTTTTCAATGCCCGGCAGGTTAACAAGTGCCCGGTATTCGGATCCGAACGCCACATATTGATCGGTTTCAGCCATCACTGCGGGTTTACAAGCGATTGGATCGCGCACCACACCAAAGCCGTTCTTTGTGCCGACGACAAAGGTGAAGAAGCCATCAAGATCATCGAGGCTATTCTCTAAGGCTTCTCCAAGTGAGGCGCCGTTTTGCATTTTCCAGGTCAAATAGGCCGCGGCAACTTCTGTGTCATTCTCAGTTTGAATTGTTACACCTGCGCGCCGCAATTTGCGGCGCAGCGAATTGTGGTTTGACAAAGAACCATTGTGCACCAGACATTGATCAGCCCCGGTTGAAAAGGGATGCGCGCCCATTGTCGTTACGGCCGACTCAGTGGCCATCCGGGTGTGTCCAATGCCGTGCGTTCCCGACATTTTTGCGATTTCAAAGCGTTCTGCCACATTTTTAGGCAGCCCAACTTCCTTATAGATTTCGATCACATCGCCGGTGCTCATGACCCGAATTGTGGGGCGCAATTCTGCCAAAGCTTGGCGCGCCTCAGCAACTTTTTCTGTCGCCAATTCGAGTACCGCATGGGTGTCTTTTAGGCGTATTGAAACAGGGGTGTCGATGGCGGCTTTAAGCGCCAAATCAAGCCCAGAAAAGTCGATTTCTGCTGCGTCAGATTGGACTGTGATTTTCGACTTAGCATCTGAATCAGAACCATAAATTGCGATCCCGGCACTGTCTGGGCCACGGTTAGACATCGTCACAAGCATCGCAGTTAACATTGTCCCCAACTGTGGCTCCAATGACTTGTCTTTCAGAAATAGTCCTACGATCCCGCACATGCGCGCAATCCTCCCAAAGTTACCACCGCAGCGACGGCACTGCAGCGACTCAAAAGCTAGCACCATATTTACGCACACTCAACCAATAGGAAACTTATTTTCATATAAGGCAATAATTACTGGCCAGTTCGAGGGTTACGTGGTTCATTTCGGTCGAGCGTCTCACTGCGGCTAATCACTGCGACGAACAACGAAGACGTGTTTACGATGGCCGACATGGAGGACGAACGTGGAAGAACAATTTGCAGAGCTACTGGCAAAAGTAGCCCAGCTAGAGGCAAATAGTGCAGTAACAAACACTATCTTCGCCGAAACATACTACTTTATATCAATCCCGTTAATGATCATTATTCACGCAGGCTTTTTGGCATATGAAATGGGCGCTTCGCGGCTCAAAAATACGCTGTCATCAGGTGTTAAGAACATCCTAGCCTTTGCCTTTATGATCCCAACTTTTTACTTCATTGGTTGGTGGGTTTATTGGGCTTTCCCAACTGGTCTTACACTTTCAGCTGGGCCAAATGGCATTTCTGGCGCCGAATATGCGAGCTCAATTGCACTTGGATGGGGCGAGTCAGCCCAATATATGGGGCCCAACATCGCCGATAACGCCTCGGGCGTATTCTTTGGTGCATTTGCACTATTCGCCGCCACAACAGCCTCGATCATGTCGGGTGCTCTGATCGAGCGCATTCAGACCGTGGGCTTCGTCATTTTGGCGATCGTGCTTGGCTCATTCGCATGGGTTATTGCGGCGGCTTGGGGCTGGCATGCAGATGGCTGGTTGGTCACGCAATGGGGTGTGCATGACTTTGGCGCAGCGGGACTTGTCCACGCGGTTGCTGGCTTCTTTGCGCTTGGTGTGCTGATCAATCTTGGACCGCGCATTGGCAAATACAACGCCGATGGCAGCGCCAATGTGATTGCAGGCCACAACATGCCGCTGACGGTTATCGGCCTCATGCTGATCATTGTTGGCTTCTTCGGCTTCTTGATGGCCTGTATCATTGTACCTGGCGAGGCATGGTCCTGGTCGAGCACGACATCAGCATCAATCTACGGCACACCGATGACAATTTCGGCGCTGACCTTCAACACGTTGATGGCCATTGCTGGTGGTATTATCGGCGCATGGGTGGTTACTAAAGACCCGTTCTGGATGATGTCTGGTGCGCTTGCCGGTATTATTTCAACCGCGTCGGGCCTGGATATCTACTTCCCGGGATTGACGTTTATCATTGCCAGCAGCGCGGGCGCATTGCTGATGCCACTTGCCAGTATGGTTGAACGGCGCGGCATTGATGATGCGGTTGGTGCATTTACCGTGCACGGCATTATCGGCCTTTATGGTGTTATCCTACTGGGTGTATTTGGGTCCGGCTTTCCAGCCGCGCTTGGTGCCGCTGGTGAGGTTGCAACAATTAGCCTGACGGGTCAGATTATTGGCGCGATTGTCTTCGCTCTCTTGGGCTTTGTTCCCGGTTACGTCGTATCGTTTATCTTGAAAAAGGTCGGCATGTTACGGACACCGGAATCCGCCGAATTAGCGGGCCTCGATCCAACCAAAGTACCGGCTCAGGCTTATCCTGAGGGCATTGGCGCATCTGCTGCGGCCTCCTCATAAACCAAATCAGAAAGGAAAAAACGATGGGATTTCCATTTGAAAATGCAACATGGGACGGCCTGGACGGCGCAATGTTTATGGGCTGGGGCGGTATAATGCCCGGCGTATATACGGCCATTTCTGTGCTGATCTGTGTTTATGTTCTTTGGGCTGGCAACCGCGCAGAGCAACAAAAGTACAAAGCCTTCGAAAATAAGTAAGCGCATTTGATTGCGTATTAGGGGCTGCCGTCTGGTGGCCCCCATTTGTTTACCTGACAGGAATAAATTTTGCACAACAGTCTTGATTTTTACCTGTAGCTATTGCTCAATAAGCAGCGAATTATAGACTCAGAATAGGGGCATATCATGATAGCATCTTGGCGATTTTCCGCGCTTGCTGATCGGCATCGCGCAATGGGATCAAATCTCGAAGATTGGTCAGGCATGGGAACAGCATGGACCTATGACAAAGATCAGCAAGAAGAGTATCTGGCCATCCGGACCAATGCTGGCTTCATGGATGTTTCCGGCCTCAAAAAGGTGCATGTGGTCGGGCCGCACGCCTACCATGTGATTGACCGCGCCACGACGCGCAACGCTGACAAAATCAAGCCGGGCCGGTCTTCATATGCCTGTATGCTTAACGATGATGGCAAATTCGTTGATGATTGTGTAATCTACCGCACCGGTCCAAACGCCTTTATGGTTGTGCATGGCTCCGGCGCTGGACATGAGCAATTGACGATGGCTGCGACCGGCCGCGATGTTGATGTCCGGTTTGACGACAATATGCATGACATCTCGTTGCAAGGCCCCAAGGCCGTTGATTTTCTGGCCGATCACGTGCCGGGTATTCGCGACCTCGCTTATTTTTCGCATATGCAAACGATGCTGTTTGATAAGCCCGTGATGATTTCGCGGACCGGATATACCGGCGAACGCGGCTATGAGCTTTTCTGCCGCGGCCAAGATGCGCCGCATATTTGGGATACGTTGGTCGAATTGGGCGGTAAAACCGGAATTATCCCAACACGATTTACAACGCTCGATTGGCTGCGTGCCGAGAGCTATTTGCTGTTCTTCCCCTATGATAATTCCGAATTCTACCCGTTTGAGAACGAGAAAAACGGCGATACACTTTGGGAGCTGGGGCTCGAATTCACTGTGTCTAAAGGCAAAACAGGGTTTCGTGGCGCTGAAGAGCACTACCGTTTGCAGGGCAAAGAGCGTTTCAAGATCTACGGTGTTTTGCTTGAAGGAACCGAGCCTGCGGATGAGGGCGCGCCGCTGATGAAAGACGGCAGGCAAGTAGGCACCGTCACGGTTGGCATGTATTCGACGCTCAATAAGCACAATGTCGGGATCGCCCGCATGCCGGTTGATTGTGCGGTAGATGGTGTGGCGATGAGCGTTAAAAATGCCAGCGGCGAGATTGCTTGTGTCGCACATTCAATGCCATTCTATGATCCAGACAAGAAACGGCGCACGGCCAAAGGCTGACGCGTATGCTACCGAAGGGTGCCGCGATATCGGGGCGCCCTTCGACATTTAAAACCTATTGAGGAGATGCTGCGCTCATGTCCAAATTTCAGTTTCCCAAAGCGATCTTTAGCCGCCCGGTTTATACTGTGCTTGAGCGGCGTGTTGGGTCTCATCATCTCATGGTTGCAGATGCTGAGGGCGGCGGGGCATTGCTTGATTTGGCCAAATCTGACAGCGGATTGATGGCCGATGCGCATGTGATCTATATCCCCAAACATACCGGTGACACCTATAGCAAGCCGCTGGCGGCCTTTGCGCCGGGCCAGTTCTATATTGGCTCCAGTTATGAGGCGTCTGTGGCGCGTTTGCGGCGCACTTTGCTTGGCGCGCATATGGGGCTTCAGGTCTATCTTGCGGGTACAGAAGGGCTAATGGGGCAGGTGCAAAGCGAGGCCGCGCAAGCTGGCATCTCACCTGAGTCTATTCAATCTGAGCATCGCGGCTCTGTGGCACGGCGGATGCAATGCGTTCATTGCAAAGGCATTACCGAAGACGTGACGGTTGATCCGTTTGTTTGCGGGCATTGCGGGCTGAACTTGTATGTGCGCGACCACTATTCGCGGCGGTTGGCGGCGTTTCAAGGCGTGTGCGTCAATGCTGAAGACCCGGGCAATGTGCCAAAAGCGAAGGAGCTTTATACATGAGTGGTGTAGAGAAAATCGCGGTACGGGTGACAAATATTGTACCGCTAAATGCTCTGGTCACGCGCTTTGAATTTAAGCGCAGTGATGGCCTGCATTTTCCAACATTTTCGGGCGGCGCACATGTTGTTGTTGAGATGCAGGACGGCGAAATTTTGCGCCGAAACCCTTACTCATTGATGTCTGATCCGGCGGATCAGAGCCAGTATGCAATCTCGGTGCGCCGCGATGATGAAGGCCGCGGTGGTTCATTGTTTATGCACCGCTCGGTGTCGGTTGGCGATGAAATGCTGATCAGTAATCCGGTCAATTTATTCGCGTTAGACTTGCGGGCGCGCAAGCATTTGATGATCGCCGGGGGGATCGGGATCACGCCATTTATGGCGCAAATTAAACAGCTTAGTCGCACGAACGGCAATTGGGAGCTGCATTATGCCAGCCGCAATGCAGCGCTTGCCTCATATGGCAGCGAGCTGATGGCGCAGCACCCTAACGGCGTGCATATTTACTATGATGACGACAAACAGAGCATTGCGCTTGAGGCGCTGCTCAAGGGGCAACCGCTGGGGACGCAT
This sequence comes from Paracoccaceae bacterium, assembly GCA_016764835.1. The sequence goes on from JAESRD010000333.1 coordinate 17,734, forward strand.
TTGTATATTTGCGGCCCGAAGGGGATGATCAATTGGGTGCGTGACACAGCAAAAAAAGCCGGATGGCCGCATGAGGCAATCCATTATGAAGAGTTTCTTGCGCCGCAATCGGGCAAGCCGTTTGAGGTGAAGCTGGCGCAATCTTCGATGGTCATTCAAGTTGGTGAAAACCAAAGCCTGCTTGAGGCGATCGAGGCGGCGGGCGTTGATGCGCCCTATCTTTGTCGCGGCGGTGCCTGCGGGCAATGTGAGACGGCTGTGATCGGATATGACGGCAAATTTTTGCACAATGATCATTGGCTTACCAATGAGGAAAAGGCCAGCGGCCACAAAATTATGCCATGCGTTTCGCGCTTTGAGGGCAAGACCCTCGTGCTGGACCGATAGGAGAGAATGATGAGCATTCAGTTCAATGATGAGACCTTCCGCGACGATTATACGTTTCGCAATTCTGACTGGGCTATCAACCGGTTCCCTTTCCCGTTTCATGAAGATCACTACATGTATTCGGTCAATATGGAGCAGCATCGCGGCGGGCCTGAGGGCTCAGTTTTCGAGAAGCGTTTTGATGTTGATGAACATTACGTCGCCGAGATGCGCGATCGGGCGCAGGTTCTGGCCGATGATCCGCTGCGCTGCCAGTCATTGCCGCATACGACATTGGCGGGCTGGGACCTGCTTGAGCTGATCATGGTGTCCAAGTCGGAAGACTATCCTGATCTGTTTGAACTGCACCGCGACGACGATAAATGGCGCTGGGTCAACAAACCTTTGGGCATTGATGACAGCTTTACCTTTATGGATGAGACGACGCTGCCCTACGGGCCGATGGAATATATCACCCGCCAAACGCAGGGCGATTTTGCCGTGCTCGATCAGCGCGACGACAATCTGTGGATGGATGCCGGGATGATCACCACGCAGGCCGATTGGTCGTTGGATTTTGACATCGGGATGAACTTTTTCGAGTGGCATGCGCCGGTGCCCAAGGCCAATGAGATGGGCATATTTGTCCGCGCGCTGAAGTTTCTGATGAGCGTGCAGCAGGGTGCACCAGCGCGGCGGCTTAACTGGACAATGACGGTTAATCCGTTGCTCGATACCAGCCCCGAGAACTATCACAAATGGGGTATTCAAAAGACCCAGATGACCCCCGAAAATGTAGGCGAAAAGCAGCATCTTCGGGTTGAGCTGCAGACATTTTTTCGCCTGCCGCGCTCAAACGGTTTGGTGTTTCCAATTCGTTGCTATTTAATCTCGCTCGACGATCTGACAAGCATCCCCAAATGGGGCCGACGGTTGCACCGCGTGATCCGTGATCTGCCTGAGGAGCTGGCGACCTATAAGGGCTTTATTGATAATCGACCGATGATTATTGATTATCTGGCCAAGGTCGATAATGGGGCCGAGACTTCGCCGGGCATCTGGCCTGATCTCCATTTGGAGCCCGACGCTAAAGCATAACCTGCGCTTATGATTTCGCCGATGACGTTGGCGGATAGGAAATAATCGACAAATACCGCGCGGGCAGAGAGATTAGTTTTTCTGGTCCGTGCGGGCTGTCTGCATCAAAGAACAGCGTATCGCCGGGCTTGAGCGCATAAACATTGTCGCCGTGGCGATAATCGACCGCGCCTTCAAGCATGTAGATTGTCTCGATGCCTGCATGCTGAAATGTCGGAAAAATATCGGCTTCGGTTGATAATGTAATCAGATATGGCTCGACAATTACGCCGCTGGCATTGGAGCCAATATGGCCAAGCAGATTATATTGGTGTCCGGCGCGCGTGCCCTCGCGCTCAAGCTCGACACCTTTGCCGGCTTTGGTGTGCATGGCTTCACGCTTTTCTTCAAAACGCCTAAAGAAGGATGTGAGCGGCACGCTGAGCGCATCGGCCAATGTTTGCAACGTGGTCAATGACGGCGAGGTATTGCCGTTTTCGATTTTTGACAGCATGCCAATGGAAAGCCCCGTCAGGGTCGATAACTCAGCAACTGTAATTTCTTGTTGGCGACGAAATGCACGCACTTCGCGCCCGATAGCGACCTCAAGAACTTTTTCACGGTCGCCGCGCGTACGGTGCGGATCTTGGCTAAGTGGTGCATTGTTCAATTCGGCCATTTAAATCTCAATATTTATATTGCGCCTTTTAGTCGATGTTGCGGCCTTTCAGCAAGGCGTGGTGCAATATACGAAGCACAGCGCCACATATTGAGCATAACAAGGCGGTATGTTTCCTGCTAGTGGTAATATCATGCATGAGAATGAACGCACCGAGATTGGTTTTCTGATTTTTCCAGGCTTTCCAATGGCGTGCCTGACCTCGATTATTGAGCCGCTACGCGCCGCAAATGAGATTGCGGGCGTGACCGCATTCGTTTGGCGCATGATATCTGAAACCGGTGCGCGGGTGACGTCGAGCGCCGAAGTTGTGTTTGAGCCATCGATGGCGCTGGATGCTGTCGAGGCGCTGGATCAGCTGTTTTTGCTCAGTAGCCCAGTCGCGGTGTTTGAAAATGCAAAGGCTGGCAATGGCGCATTACGCAGGCTGGCGCGGCACGGGGCGATCATTGGCGGGATCAGTGGCGGCGTGTTTCCTCTGGCGCGTAGCGGGTTGTTGGACCAGCATATTTGTTCGGTTCACTGGTGCTATGGCGCTGCGTTTCACGACGAATTTCCAGACTTGCAGATGTCGGACGAGGTGATCATGCTCGATGGGCGGCGCCATACTGTATCGGGTGCCGCGGCTGGGTTTGATCTGGCCCTACATCTCATTGAAGAGCGGCTTGGTGATGATGTTGCCACCGAAGTTGCATGCTGGTTTCAACATCCGCTGATGCGCGGCCAAGGCGTGCGTCAGCGCATTCCGACCCGCCACAGGGCCAGCGCTGATGATATGTTACCGCCGCAGGTGAAAAGCGCCATTGAGATATTTGCCGCCCATATGGCAACACCTGTGACCATCGCCGAAGTGGCGCAGATGGCGGGCCTGTCTACACGCCAGCTTGACCGCGCCTTTAATAAAGCAACAGGCAAGGGGCCGCTGCACTATTACCGCTCAATGCGGATGAAAGCGGCGCGCCAACTTGTGCAATATTCGAACAATCCGATGCGCGACGTTGCCGCTGCGGTCGGCTATATGTCGGCGACGCCGCTCATGCGGCATTACCACCAAGAGTTTGGTGTCTCGCCCGACGAAGACCGGGCCAAGATCAATATGTTTCGCGTTCAGCAAAACAAAGCTGTGCCGTCAAGCGAGCGCCGGCGCTTAGGCGATTGAACGCATGGCGGTCTCGATAGCGTGGCTCACGGAGCCCGCTGACGAGCGGGGCACCCAGATGGAAAAAGCGCGCAGCGCTTCGCGACAGATGACAAAACAACCGGTGTGTTCGATTGATGTGCGGGTCGCGGCGCCGCTTTGCATCTGGGGTGCATCTAGCGGGCAAAGCCGCGCCAGCACCTCGGTGGCGGTTTCACCTGAAAGATCAAAACGCGCCCAGCCGCCGGTTTGTTCAGTTACCGAAACGGCATCGCCGCCAGCGGCTTTAAGCTCATCGGCAATATGCTCATGGCTGTTATAGGGGGCCTCGACAAACCATTGTGCGGGGCCAACCCAAAAGGCGACGAGGCCCTGGCTATTGGTGGATCGGCCCGGTGCGGGGGCGGCATGTCCAATGATTTTGCGCAGCGCTATAGCGGCCTCTTTTTCGCATCCGCGCCGGGCAGATAATGACGCCAATGCGAAATCGGGCTGCTCTGTGAGCGTTACCGCGCCAATAGTTTCGTGCAAGGGTGCGTCGGCACCCAGAGCTGTGAGGGGGGCTAAATCATGCACGCAGACGCGCTCCTTCTGGGTCAACAAAATGGGCGCTGACAACTTCGGCATCAACATTCACGCCGGTAAGTGGGCTAACCAGCTCAATAATTTCGCCTTCACGCGCTCCGCCATTTTTAAGAAAGCCAAGGCCAATTGAGTGGCCGAGATTGGGCGAGAAGCAGGCGGAGGTGATATAGCCCTGATCATGGGCGGCATCATGTGGCGCGCCTTTGGCCATAATATGGGCGCCTGCGACAATAGGCCTGTCGGACTGAACCGGGCGAAAACCAACCATCGTCAGAGCATCGGGGGCGTTGAGCCCTTCGCGGCGCGAAAGAACCGCGCCGATACTGTCTTTGATCTTTGAAACCATACGGCCCATGCCCAGATTGAGCGCAGTGGTGGTGCCGTTGAGCTCGTTACCAGCGGCGTGGCCTTTCTCAATGCGCATAACGCCGAGCGCTTCTGTGCCGTAAGGAACCACATCAAATTCGGCCCCTGCCTGCATAATTCGGCGCATCAAAGCATCGCCGTAGCGCGTTGGCACGGCGATCTCATACGCCAGCTCGCCAGAAAATGAGATACGGAAGAGGCGGGCGCGCAGGCCGCCGCAAATGGTGATTTCACCGCAAGCCATGAAGGGGAAATCTTCGTTGGTAATACTGAATTCCGGGTCGATGATCTTTTGCAAAAGCGCGCGCGAATTTGGCCCTGCAACCGCGTATTGCGCCCAGGCTTCGGTGGTCGAGATTAGCTGCACATCAAGGTCGGGCCAGAGGCACTGACGCGCAAACTCCATGTGGCGATAAACATTAACTGCATTGGCAGTGGTGGTGGTGACAATGATGTGGTCTTCGGCAAGCCGGGCGGCGGTGCCATCATCCATGGCAATACCATCTTCGCGCAACATCAAGCCGTAGCGGGTTTTGCCGACAGCCAGTTTAGCGAAACCATTGCAGTATATTTTGTTAAGGAAAGCCGCGGCATCTGCCCCCTGCACGTCGATCTTGCCAAGGGTTGTGACATCACAAGCACCAACCGATGCGCGGGTACCGAGCACTTCGCGGTCAACACTTTGCCGCCAATGGGTCTCGCCAGGCTGGGCGAACCATTGGGCCCGCAGCCAATTGCCAACCTCGACAAACGTGGCCCCTTGTTCTTTGGCCCAATGGTGGCTCGGGGTCAGGCGTGTGGGGTGAAACGCCATGCCGCGCGTGCGCCCGGCCAATGCGCCAATTGCGATCGGTGTATAGGGTGGGCGGAAAATGGTTGTGCCGACTTCGGGGATACTTTTGCCCGCCAATTCGGCCATGATCGCAAGGCCGCCCATATTCGAGGTTTTGCCTTGATCGGTTGCCATGCCAAGGGTGGTGTAGCGCTTGAGATGTTCAACCGAGCGGAAATTTTCTTGATGCGCTAGCTTGACGTCTTTGACGGTTACATCGTTTTGCTGGTCGAGCCATGCACGGCCTTTGCCGCGGCTTGTATGCCAAAATGGCGTGAGGCGGGCTTCGGTATCTTCTGCGCGCGGCAGCGGGGCGGTGGTGGCCTTGATATCAAGGCTTGCTAGCGCGGCTACGGCGGCGTTGGCCCCGTTTTCAAGCGCGCCGGCGGTCGAGAAAACACCCGCAGCGGCACCCGCTGTGGTCATCCCCGGAGGGCCATCAGGCCCAGGCACAAAGGCCGCTATTTTGGCGTTCCAAACCGGGCGACCGCGCTGATGACAGGTCATGTGCACATTGGGGTTCCACGCACCCGATACGCCAAGCGCGCCGCAGCTGATCTGACGAATTTCGCCGCTGGGCAGTTCGACTGAGATTGATTTGAGGCCCAGCCGCCCGCTGCTATTTATAACCTGTGCGCCCTTTATCACCTCAAAGTAGGCACTGTCGGGGGCCGTGCTTCGGGTGTCGATGACGGCGGCAATATCGACGCCATTGGCCACCAAGTCGGCGGCGGTGCGGTGCGCGTCATCGTTATTGACAAACACTGCAATGCAGTGCGCAGGCGTGGCGGCCCAACGGTTGGCATAGCTACGCATTGCTGAGGCCAGCATGATGCCTGGGCGATCATTGTTGGCAAAAGCGATTGGCCGCTCTGTTGCACCTGCGCAAAGCAGACAGCGCTTGGTGTAGAGCCGCCAGAAAATTTGGCGTGGTTTGTCGGGGGCGGGGGTGGCAATGTGGTCGTTGACCCGCTCAAGCGCCCCATAAATACCGTGATCAAAAGCGCCAATAATCGTGGTGCGCGACATCAAGCGGACATTGGCCATTGTCGCCAGTTCGGCCACGGTGCTGGTCGCCCAGTCTGCGCCAGATTGGTCGCCGATGGTAAAGCGCTCGGCGTTGAGCCGTCCGCCCATGGCGAAGTCTTCATCGGCCAGAATGACGGATGCGCCAGCCCGACCAGCGACAAGTGCGGCAGAAAGGCCGGCTGGCCCGGCGCCAATAATCAGCAGATCACAATGCAGGAAACCTTTGTCATATTGGTCAGGGTCTTCTTGCATTGACAGGCTGCCAAGCCCGGCCGCTTTGCGGATGATTGGCTCGTAGATCTTCTCCCAGAATGCGGCGGGCCACATGAAGGTTTTGTAGTAGAAACCGGCCGTGAGGAAGTTTGAGAACCGATCATTGATGGCCATGGCATCGAAAGCAAGCGAGGGCCATCGGTTCTGGCTATTGGCGGCAAGCCCGTCGAACATCTCGGTGGTGGTGGCGCGGGTGTTTGGCTCTTGGCGCGCACCGCTGCGCAGCTCGACCAAGGCATTTGGCTCTTCGGAGCCGGCGGTAAGCGGGCCGCGCGGGCGGTGATATTTGAACGAACGCCCCATAAGGCGCACGCCATTGGCAAGCAGCGCCGAAGCCAGCGTGTCGCCGGGATAGGCTTGGTAGGATTTTCCATCAAAGGTGAAATTAAGTGTTTGGCTGCGGTCGATTTGGCCGCCATCTAATCTGTTTATCTGGTTCATGTGCTGCGGCCCTCGGCGCGGGCGACATCGCTGGCCAGCTCGACGTTTGAGATATCGTGGGTCAGGGTGTTGCGGGTGACGACCAGCCAAGAGCGGTCGCCGCCCTCGTGGAACCAAAGCTCGCGGTGCTCTCCGGCGGGATTATCGCGCAAGTATTGATAGGTATAAAACTGGGCAGAGGTGTTGCCGGTCGTATCGGGGCTACCATCGGGGCGGTGAATCAGGTTGGCATCGCCAAAATAGGTAAATTCGGCGGCGTCGCGCGGGCCGAGAAGCGGGTGATTTATGATCATATCAGTGCAAATTGGGCTGAGCGCCCATCCCTTTCTCATCTATCATGTGACCCCGTTCGAAACGGTCAAAACGATAGGCGGTGGCGGTTGGGTGTGGCCTGTCTGTGGCCAGTAAATGGGCATAGACATAGCCCGAGGCTGGGGTGGCCTTGAAGCCGCC
>JAESRD010000334.1 GCA_016764835.1 Paracoccaceae bacterium
GGCTTTCGCCAAATAGCCCGCGCCCGCGGCACGGCGATAAACGCGCTTGCCGCGCAAATTGACGCCGCGCGCGGCGATGTCGGGCTGGCATCGGCAATTAGGGTCTTCGTATTCGAAGAACTGACCAGGCCGGGCGCCAAATGAAGCTCACAATCCGCCTGCCCTATTCCTACCAAAACGACGCCTCTGTACCGTTTTTTGAAGCCAGCCCATGCATTACAGTGATGGACGCCGACTGTGGCCTTTGCGCCAAAGGTGCGACCTGGATCGCGCAGAGCGACACCGCCCGCGACTTTAGCATTGTGCCGCTGCAAAGCACGCTGGGCCATGCGCTCATGCACCATTACGGGCTTGATCCAAGCGACCCACTGTCATGGCTCTATATCGAGGACGGCGTCGCCTATACTTCGCTCGATGCGCTGATCCGTGTTGGCAAACGGCTGGGCGGCAAATGGCATGTGCTGCGGCTGCTGCGCAGCCTGCCCCCCCCCGTCCAAGACGGGCTATACGGTATGGTGGCGCGCAATCGCATTCGGCTCTCTGGCCGGGCTGACCTTTGCGCTTCGCCTAACCCAGAGGTTCAAAAACGGCTGATTAGGCAAACACAAACGCCCGGTCTTGCAGCCAAAGAATAGACGGATAGGCGCAAAGCCAGATCCAGAAAAACCGGTTCAGGCCAAAGAAACACGCATTGCTAAAGTGAAATGACCCGGCAACGATCAGCCCGATGATCAGCCCCGGCTGCGAGAATATCGTTAGCGGAAAAACCAGCTCAAAGCTGATAACCCCCCAAGATGCAGCCCATAAAATGCGCGGATGTTTCGCCCATTGCCGCAGCCCCTCGCTGACCGGATAGGCCGAAAACTCGAACACATCTTGCAATGCCCGGCCCGAGCGCCATTGCGGATTGACCACTTTGACATAGCCAGAGATGAAATATGACAGGACAAGTTGCAACGCCAAATAGCCAAAGACATATTCTTGCAACCGCTGGTTTGGCATAAACTCGGCAAGCGTCAGGCTAAACAGGATCAGCAGGCTCATCCGGTCGCTGCCGCCATTATAAGGGCCGTTAAACCGTTTGAGTATGGCCAATGCCAAAGCCGATAGACCAAGGCAGACCAGCGGCGCTTGCACCCCGATCAGCAGCAGAACACACAGAGCCATGCGCGGCGCAAACAGCATGATCTCGCGCCTGCCCGCGATAAGATGTTCAACACTTTGCTGCAAAAAGGCCAGCGCCAGCATTATCTCAGTCAACCGCATAGCTTGGTCAAGGCTCATTGGGCGGCTCCTGCGCGCGGTTCTGAGCGGGGTCGTGGGCGTGAAATATAGGTGATCTCTTTTTCCAGCACGGTGCCATTGCGGCTAATATAAACCAGCCGGAAGACGAGAAACGCGGCGGCCCCTTCTCCAGCCCGGCTCAGCTCTGCACATATCCGGTCAAATATCTCACTGTCGCTATGCTGGGTTGGCTTATCCATCAGCCGCTCGGCACAGCTGACCATAAACAATGTCTCGTTCCAACGCGGGTTCCAGACCATGCGGCGCAGCATTGTTTTGACTGATATATGCGTCGGGCGCGGCCGGAATTCTGCCCAGGCAGCAGGCTCGTCATCTTGCTTAGCCAACAGCGCGAACTCAATCCGCGGCGACGGCCCGATCTCATCAAAAAACCGCCAAGATGGGATCAACGCGGGAAGTAAGAGTTTTAACGTATGAAACATGGGGCGCACAGCAACCGACAATTAGGACCAAACCGTTCAGGACCGGGGCCCGTATCGGAGAGGTTAGGCTAAGTGCCGAGTTTTAAAATATTGCTACCAACGCGCTGTTACGGGCGTTTTGCAGGGCGGGGGCGCAACAATTTGCAACGCCCCCTGCCCGAAAGGCAGTTTAAACTGCCAGTTTACGTGCGGTTGCGAATGAAACCAAACGGCGGCTCTTCGCATCCCAAAGATCGAGACTGGCGCATTTGAAGCTTTCAACCAGCGTCAAACGGTTACAATTGACCAGTTCATTATGGTCTCTCAGCACTTCTGGAAGCCGATAAAAAGGGATACGGCTATAGAGGTGATGGATGTGGTGGATGCCGATATTGGCGGTAAACCAGCGCAGAATCGGCGGCAGATCATAGTGTGAGCTGCCGTTAAGAGCGGCGTCATGCAGCTGCCATTCTGGCGGCTTTTCCCAAGCTGTGGTCTCAAACTGGTGCTGCACATAAAACAGCCACACGCCAATGGTCGCAGCAATAAGCGTTGTTGGCAGGAAGACTAAAAACAGCGCTTTAAGCCCGCCAAAATAAACGATGATGCCAATGAATGTGGCAATAGCCAGATTGGTGCCCATCGCACTGATCCAGTATTTCTTGCCTTGGTTCATCAGCCCAAGCGGCAGGCGATTTTGCAGGAAAAACAGATAGGTAGGGCCAAAACCAAACATAACAATCGGGTGGCGATAAGCGCGATAAACCAAGCGGCCAAAGGCGGTGCGCTGGTGATATTCTTCTGTTGTCAGCGTCATGACATCACCAATGCCGCGATGATCAAGATCACCGGCATGGCTGTGATGAATAGAATGCGTGCGCCGCCAAACGTCATAGGGGGTCAGGGTGAAGACCCCCAGCGCGCGGCCGATCCAGTCACTGACGGTGCGGTTGCCGTAAAATGAGCCATGGCCGCAATCATGCTGGATACAAAACAGCCGCAACAGGAAACACCCGTTGAGCGCTGAGATAAGAAATGCGGCGAGGTAGCTGTAGGACGAGGCCCAGAATGCCAGCGCCCATAGCGTAACAAAGGGGCCGACGCTCGTCGCCAGCTCAAAGCTGCTGCGCATTGCATTTGGCTCGCGGTATTTTGCCAAGATCAGAACCCAATCGCGCGGAACCATGATCGGCTTGGTTTTTGCTTCAGTTGTCATAACCTGCTTCATATCTAGAAAATGGTATGCAACAGGCTAACGCCAATACAAAGAAAGCAAAATAGTCAGATAGACGTTTTGTTTAATAAATATTGAGCTTTGGCGCGGATCGACAAATATGGCGCGCATTTAGCGGCCCAGCAGCAATGTCACTGCCGGGTGCTCGCCGAAAGGTAGAAACCTAGAATTATTCCAATAATTGGCCGTTAGTCGCGCCGTGGGCCGCCGCTTGGCTTGCGTGGTCCGCCCTTTGGTCCGCCGCGCGGCGCGTCTTTGGCCCGTGCCCGGTTCTTCTTGCTGTTGGATTTGCCCTTTGGCGGCTGCGGGCCTTTGCTCTCGTCGCTGTAGCTGCCGCTTGATTTGCTGCGCGGCTTGCGCGGTGGCCGGCCCTCGCTATTGCCGTCGGCTGCGCTGCGGTCGCCGGGCGCATAAGGTTTACGGTCAAAACTCTTGGCGATGACTGCCACGCCGTCAGCCGAAGTCTCTTTGTTATACGGCTTGCTGCCGCCGGGGCGTTTGGCACCGGGCTTGGAACTGGGCTTGGGTTTGCGGGTGCGCGGCTTGCGGTCATCATCCCAATCAACCGGGGTGGTTGTGCCGGGTGTGCTGTCACGGTCACGGTCATGGGCACGGTCTGGGCCACGATCCGAACCACGGTGCGGACGGCGTGGCCGCTCTGGTCGGTCGCCACGCGGCGCACGCTCATAGTTCAGCGTATCATTGTCCGGCTTGTCGCTTTTGCGCAGAGCCATGCCTTCAATCGTCATGCCTTCGCCAATAGCGCTCAAAAAGCCAGAGACAGCCGATTTGCGGATCTCAATATAGGATTGGTCTTCTTGGATGCGGATCGCACCAATATCATCTTTGGTGATGTTGCCCGCCGTGCAGAACATTGGCAGCAAACGGCGCGGCTCGGCGTTTTTGTTGCGCCCGCCTACAATGGTAAACCACTGGCTCGGGCCAAAGGCCATGCGGGGTTTCGGCTTTTCATTGGCATCACTCAGCTCTTCGGGGGCTGTGTGCTTGGCATGGAACACCCGCAGATAGGCCACGGCAATCTGCTCGGGGCTAAACTGCGCCATCAGCTTTTCAACGCCGCCCTGCTCGCCTTTGGTGATCTCTTCTTGCCAACTGGCATCAGACAACATCCGCTCTTCGTCGCGCTGGCGGATCGCGTCAGCCGACGGGGCCGGGCCCCATTCAGCATTCAGCTTGGCCATTTTCAATATGCGCTCGGCTTTGCGCCGCACCTTTGGCGGCACAATCAGCGTGCTGACCCCTTTGCGCCCGGCCCGGCCCGTGCGGCCAGAACGGTGCAACAGGGTCTCGTGGTTATTGGGCAGCTCAGCATGGATAACCAGATCAAGGTTTGGCAGGTCGATCCCGCGCGCGGCTACATCAGTCGCCACGCAAACCCGCGCCCGCCCGTCGCGCATTGATTGCAGCGCATGGGTCCGCTCGTTCTGCGACAACTCACCCGACAGCGCCACAACCGAGAAGCCCCGGTTAGACAGCCGCGTCGTCAGCCGGTTGACCATGGCGCGGGTGTTGCAAAACACAATCGCATTGGGCGACTCGTAAAAGCGCAGCGTGTTGATGATCGCATTGTCACCGTCACGGTCGGCCACGTTCAAAGCCCGATATTCAATATCGGCATGCTGCGAATTATCAGAGGTGGTCTTAATCCGCACCGCGTCTTTTTGGTAGTTTTTCGCCAGCCGAGCAATCGCCGTTGGCACGGTGGCCGAGAACATCAGGGTTTGGCGGTCTTCGGGTGCTTCGCCCAAGATAAACTCAAGATCATCGCGGAAACCGAGGTCGAGCATCTCGTCGGCCTCATCGAGCACGACTGCTTTTAGCCCGCTCAGGTCGATAACGTTGCGCATAATATGGTCGCGCAAGCGGCCCGGTGTGGCCACAACAATATGTGCACCCCGCGCCAAGGCGCGCCGCTCGTCGCGCATATCCATACCGCCAACGCAAGACGCCATAACCACGCCCGCATCTTCATAAAGCCAAGCCAGCTCGCGCTTGACCTGCATTGCCAGCTCACGCGTTGGCGCAATAACCAGCGCCAGCGGCGCACCCGCTTTGCCCAAACGCTCATCATCGCCCATAATAACCGGGGCAATGGCCATGCCGAAGCCCACGGTTTTGCCAGAGCCTGTCTGCGCTGATACGAGAAGATCAACGCCCGTCAGTTCTGGTTTGGTAACCGCCTCCTGCACGGGGGTCAGGTCAGTATATCCACGGCGTTCGATCGCGTCGGCGAGAGCTTTTTTCACGGTATGCATTTTTTCTGTTGTTAAGAGGTCGATGCCGTCGGCTGGCTATTGGCCAAGACGGCAACAGGCCCAAAAAGAGCCCGCATCTGCTGATGCAATCGGCAGCGCTTAATACGCCTACACTCGGATGTATAGTCCAATAATCATTAACCAGATAGGGACTAATTCGAGATTTTGGCGATGCATTCCGCTTCGTACATACCTCCTTTTTCGAGTATTTTCTTGCTCTGTTTATCTTGGATAAATTGAATAAAAAA
>JAESRD010000335.1 GCA_016764835.1 Paracoccaceae bacterium
TGGCGCGCGCGGCGCCGATGCAACCCTGCGGTTAAACGAGCAATCAATCAGCTGACCGTCAGCGCAAAACACAAAGCTGGTTATCTCACCAACAGCGCCCGCTGCTTGGAGTTCCTGCATCTCATCAGGCTTAAGAAACCCGTCGAGCATCAGCGGGGCCGAGCCATCCATTTGGCCGACGCCCACAAGCGTCAGGTCGGCCCGTTCGCACAAAGCCAGCGTATTGCGTACCGCCTCTTGGCTTTGCAGCGAATGCAGCTCTGCCTCGTCGCGGGCCAATACCGGCAGCGGATAAGGATAATGCTGCGCCCCGACCCTATCGGCCATCCGGATGGTGGCGTTATAGGGCGTCGCCGAGCCATCAGACATCATGTTGCCCAGCAGCGAAACAATCTTGTGCTGCGGACAGCTCATCTTGGGCAGTTGTTCCACACAGGCCTTCAGCGCCCGGCCGGTGCCGAGTGCGATGATCTTGCCCTCAGACTGCTTGAGCACCCGTTCCAGCTCGGCAGCGGCGGCAATGGCAATGCCTGTCATCAGCTCCGGCGCGTCAGGGTCGGTTGGCACGACCTCGCAAACCTGCAAGCCAAAGCGTTCTTGCAGCGCCCCGGCCAGGTCCATGCAACGGGCAATCGGGTGGTCAAGCCGCACCTTGATCAGCCGCTCGGTAATAGCCAATGACACCAGCCGTTGCGCAGTTTGGCGCGAAATACCCAGCTTGCGGGCGATCTCATCGTGGGTATTGCCAGCCACATAATAAAGCCAGCCGGCGCGCGCCGCGTCATCGAGCCGTGTGGCCTCTGCTGCAAAACGTCCTGAATTCACGCGCAAAACTCTCTTTTGGTCATTCGCTTCTGGCCCCTAGCTTGAAACATCTGCCGTTTTCGCTGGCGCGTGCAGTAGATCGGCCGGAAAGGCCTGCCAGCTGCCAATTGACACAACAGGGGGGCCTTGGTCTAGCCCTTCAGGTGGCAAAGACGCGCCAGCCAGATGCGCGCCGCCAGCAAAATGCAAGACTTTCATCTGTGCGCGCTGCGCCGCCGTCACCCCCGGCGCGCTGTCTTCTATCACCAAAGCCCGGGCCGGATCGACATCCATTTGTTTGGCAGCAAACAAAAACAAATCTGGCGCCGGTTTGCCCCGGGCCACTTGCGAGGCTGTAAAAACATTGCTGCCAAATTGCGCCGTCAGCCCGACAATCGCCAGCGAGCGCGCCACGCGCTGTGGGCTAGAGCTGGTCGCCACGCAACATTTGCAATTCAGCCGCGCCAGTACATCTTTCACGCCTTGGGTGCATTTTAGCTCGGCCTCAAAACGTTTTAGTAAAGCAGCGCGGTAGCGCAGCTCGGTATCATCGGGCAAGGCCACGCCAAACGCCTCGGCGATACGTTTGGCCACCGTCGGAAAACTACGGCCAAGGAAGTGTTCGCGGATATAGGCCGGGCTCATTTCAATACCCAGATCTGCCATTTGGTTGATAAGAATTGAAGCCGAAATCACCTCGCTGTCAATCAAAACGCCGTCGCAATCAAAGATGACGAGGTCAATATTTTGCACATCCATGTGGCAGGCTCCGTTTGGGTGGCCGGGCGCAGGGCGGCCAGCTCAATGTTGCAAATACAAAGCGGCAACCGCGCAAAATTGCAACGCCTTCATGCGTATTGGGCGGTTTTGGCCCAGCCAGATTGGCCCGAATGGGCCGGTTAGTGCAGAGGCGACTCTCCCCTAAAATAGTATCTTTACTAATATATTTCAGTTATTTACCTGTAGCTTTCAGCACCAAATTAATTCAACCGCATTTCAGTTTGTCAAATATGGTTTTAGGCATCTTTGCGCCGCACTCCCTGCGCCGCCACGCGCTTAAACTCAAAATACCGGCGGCCAGCATTGGCTGTTCAATCACCAAAAGCAAAGCTAAGCTGGCGCATCTTCACCGCCCCGCCGGGCCGCCAAATTGCGAGATCCGGCCCTAAAGGAAAGCAAGCCAATGGCCGATGTTACAATCTTGGGCGTGTTCGTGGCCGATACGGCGTTTCGCGCCGCCCGGATGCCAAAAATGGGCGAGACAATCTTGGGCGACACATTCTTGCTCGGCCCCGGCGGCAAGGGCTCAAACCAAGCTGTCGCCGCCGCGCGGATGGGCGCAAAGACGGCGATCATCACCAAACTTGGCAAAGACAACTTCGCCGATATGGCGCTCAAAACCTGGGCCGATTGCGGCGTTATTGCCCATGTCGAGCAGCTGGAAGACAGCTATACCGGTGCCGCCTTTATCTTTCTTGAGGCCAGCACTGGCGATAATGCGATCATCATTTCACCCGGTGCAGCGGCCACGCTCTGCCCCGCCGACATTGACAAAAACGCCGAGCTGATCACCGGCGCAAAAGTGTTTATGACCCAGCTAGAGCAGCCGCTAGATGCCGCATTCCACGCGCTTTCCTTGGCTAAAAGCGCCGGTGTCACCACCATGCTCAACCCGGCCCCCGCCGCCGACCTGCCCGCCGAGATGCTGGCACTTTGTGACTATATCAGCCCCAATGAAACCGAAGCCGAAGCGCTGACCGGCCTGCCAGTGAGCACGGTTGAAGAGGCCAAAGCCGCGGCAGAGGCTCTGTGTAAGCTCGGCGTCGGCACCCCGATTATCACGCTGGGCGAGCGTGGCGCGTATTTGCATGGCCACGGGCTTGTGCCTGCTTTAAATGCCGGACCGGTGGTCGAGACAACCGGCGCGGGCGATGCCTTTAACGGTGGCTTTGCTGCCGCCCTTGCCGCTGGCAAAACCCCGCTTGAAGCGGTGCGCATTGGCTGTGCTACGGCCGCAATTTCGGTCACCCGTAAAGGCGCTGCACCGTCAATGCCCAGTCTGGCTGAGGTCGAGGCGTTGATGGCCCGGCTAGCTGACAAATAACGTCAGCGACATGATCGAGACCAGCAAGATCGACATGCCCGCCAGCTCGCGTTTGGTCAGCCGTTCTTTGAACCATATCATGCCGATCAGCGCCGAGAATATCAGCTCGACTTGGCCGACGGCAAAGACATAAGCCGCGTTCATCAAGGTAAACGCGGCGAACCAGCTCCAGCTGCCGATCAACGAGAATAGGCTGACAAAGGAGGTCGTGCGCCATGAGCGCAAGGTGGCCCCGATCTGATCGGGCTCTTTAACCGCGATCCAGATGCCAAGACCCAAGGTTTGCCAAAACGAGACAATGGCCAGTGTGACGCCCGCCGTCAGCACGGTGTCACCGCTGGATATTGCCTGTGTGGCCCCGCGATATGTCACCGCCGCCAAGGCGAACAGCACGCCCGAGAGCAGGCCAATGCCAGCGGCGCGGTTAAAGATAGACTTGCTCGACGGGGTTTGCGAAAGCAGCAAAACCCCGGCCAAACCGATCAGGATCGCAACAAAGCCAAGGGTCGAAATCCTATCGCCAAGGATGACAAAGCCGACAAGGGCCGTTAGCATAACTTCGGTTTTCTTAAACGTGATGCCAACGGCAAAGGCGCGCAGGCTAAACAGGCTGATCGTGCAAGCCGTTGCTAATATTTGGAAAACACCGCCAGCAATGGCAAAGATGAAGAACTGCCATGACAGGCTGGGCATTTGCAGCTCGCGCATATTGGCATAGAAAATGACGATCAGCGCGGCAACAGGCCAAGACCAGAAGAACCGCGCCCAGGTGGTCGCCGCGACGCTGAGCGTTTTCTTGGCGACAGATTTTTGCAGGGCAAAGCGGATGGTTTGCGCCGCAGCCGCCAAGATAGAGAACAGGATCCAAGGTTCCATTCGGTTCCCGACATTGGTTTTGGCGCGCCAGCCGCGCTGGCTTTGGCATGTTTCATAAGGGGCGATGCCGCAAGGGGCAACGGCTGTTTGCGCGCAATGTGGGCGGCGCAATCAGCGCCGCCCCCGCCAGCTAGGTACCGTGTATGTGCGCCAGCAAGCCGCCAGCATCGCCCGCGCCCAAGAAATGGGCCGCAGCCCCAAGGGCAATAAGTGCTGTGAAAATGGCAACCCAAAGCAGGCGGCGTGGTGGCGCAGAATTAGACATGTTGTGTTCTTTTATGAAAGTTTGAGCGAA
>JAESRD010000336.1 GCA_016764835.1 Paracoccaceae bacterium
GAACACGCTGCGCCTGCCGACATTGGTGAGCTATGTTGACCCGGCCAATACCCGCGCCGCCTCGCTTGCACGGCGTCTTGGCGCAGTGATAGAGAGCCAAACCGACACTTGCCTGACATTTCGCCACACCCGCCCGGAGGCCACAGCATGCCCAGTGACAAAATAAAGACAGATGTGACCCAACAAGCAGCCGAGCTGCTCGCCAGCCACCGCGACAGCATCGACCGGCTCGATGCGATCCTTGTCTACACGCTGGCCGAGCGGTTTAAGCACACTCAAGCCGTCGGGCGGCTCAAAGCAAAGCACGACCTGCCGCCCTCTGACCCGGCCCGCGAACAGACCCAGATCGCCCGGCTCACAGATCTGGCAACACGCGCCGATCTCGACCCAGAATTCGCCAAGAAATTTCTGGCTTTCATCATCCAAGAAGTCATCAAACACCATGAAAGCCACCAATCATAGGGTTGGGATCATCCCAACCTTGCCTCACATGCCATCTTAAGGAGATATCACCATGGCCATGAAAATTCGCCTCGCACGCGGCGGCTCTAAGAAGCGCCCTTTCTATTCGATCGTAGCGGCAGATAGCCGTATGCCCCGCGACGGGCGTTTCGTCGAAAAACTCGGCACATATAACCCACTTCTGCCACGCGACAGCGAAGAGCGCGTGAAAATGAACATGGAGCGGGTTCAGTACTGGCTCGGCCAAGGCGCACAGCCTACTGACCGTGTGTCGCGCATGCTCGAAGCGGCTGGCGTTATTGAGAAGAAGACCCGCAACAACCCGATCAAAGGCAAGCCAGGCAAGGCAGCTGTTGAGCGGGTAGAGAAGCACGCAGCCCGTGCCGCCAGTGCTTCTGAGGAAGCCCCAGCAGAAGCGACAGCAGAATAATGCGGCCGGGCTGGACCCGCATAGGCCTCCGGCCCGCCCCGTCTGTTGCATATGCAGATAAGCCTGTTGCATTTGCACATAGTCGTTTCGGGGGCGCGCCATGAGCCTGCCCCCGCAAGACCCCGACGCGAACAATTCAGACCGGCCAAACCCTGAGAGAGTGGTCGTCGGCGCGCTCGCGGGCGCCTTTGGCGTGCGCGGTGAGATACGGATCAAGAGCTTTTGCACTGAGCCCGCTGACATTGCCGGCTACGCCCCGCTTTATACCGAAGACGGCCGTGTATTTAGCAAAATCAACCTGACCGGCCAAACATCTGGCGCGCTTGTCGCCCGGCTGGAAGGTGTCAAAACCAAAGAAGATGCTGACGCGCTCAAAGGCGTGTCGCTACTGGCCGACAAGGCCCGTCTGCCCGCTCTGCCGGACGACGAATATTATTATAATGATCTGATCGGCTTGCCGGTTTACGACGCTGGCGGCACGGCGCTTGGCCATGTGCAGGGCGTTATGAACCACGGCGCTGGCGATCTGCTAGAACTGCGCCGCGCCGATGGCGAAACCGTGTTGATGACCTTCACCATGGCCCATGTGCCAACGGTCGATATCGCCGCTGGCCGGATCATCATTGACCCGCCTGAAGGCCTGTTCTGACCGGCCCTGCGCGGATATTTCTGCATCCCGGCTTTCACAAAACCGGGACAAGCTCGATCCAACATTTCCTTTGGTCGAACAAGGCGGTGCTTGCCCGGCGCTATGACCTTTGGATGCTGCGCCACCTCAAGCCGGTGGCCAATATCTGCATGCATTTTGCCCGCCATGGCCATGCGCTTACGCTGACTGACCTGCCAGAGGCGCTAAGCGCCGTGCTGAGCGCCCATCCGCTGCGCGACGGCCGCAATCTGATCATCAGCTGCGAAGGTCTCAGCGGCCACCTGCCCGGCTGGCCCAGCGTTAAGACCTACGCCGCCGCCCCGCATACAATCAGCTGGCTCAGCGGCTGGCTGAGTGACCAGTTCCCCCAGGCCGAGCAGCGGCTTATCCTGAGCCAGCGCGCGCCTGACACTTGGCTGTTTAGCGCGTGGCGGCACCACCTTCTGGGGCAACGCATGCAGCTCGACTGGTCTGACTTTGCCGCGCGTTTCCGCCCAGCGGCTGATTTGGCCCAAGCCAACAAAGATATCGCCGACGCAACCGGCCTCACCACCAAAACCCTGCATATGGAGCACGCCGTGACCAATCCGCTCGGCATCGGCGGCGCGTTCATCCAAATGACCGGCGCGCCCGCAAAGCTGCGCGCCCGGCTAACGCCGATTGCCCCGGCGAACAAAGGTGCTAGCGCCGCGCTGGCGGCCGCGTTTTTGCGCCTCAACCGAACCAACTTGACCGATGACGACCTACGCGCCCAAAAGCGCGCCCTTGCAGAGGCCGCCGGCGTTGGCGGCTGGGCCAGAGCACAACAACCCACAAAGGATAGGCTGCCATGACAATACCACCAAGCCGCGCCGCGGGCCGCAAATCCATTCGCGCCTCGCTCACCCCAACAGACCTGATGGCCGAAGCCCCCGATCTTGTCGGCATCTGGCGGGCCGATATCATCACCCTGTTCCCAGATGCCTTCCCCGGTGTGCTGGGCGAAAGCCTGACCGGGCGGGCGCTCAAAGAGGGGTTGTGGCAGATGCAGACCCATGATCTGCGCCAATTTGGCGAGGGCAAACACCGCAATGTGGATGACACGCCAACGGGCGGCGGCGCCGGCATGGTGCTGCGGGCAGATATCTTGGCCAAGGCGATACATGTGGCCCAACGCGGCAAGCCCAAGCCGCTGATCTACCTGTCGCCGCGCGGGAAGCGGTTTGATCAGGAAATGGCCCAAGAGCTGGCCGCTGGCCCCGGCGTCACGCTGCTTTGCGGCCGGTTTGAAGGGATTGATGAGCGGGTTATCGAGCATTTCGGCATTAAAGAGGTATCATTAGGCGATTTTATCCTCACAGGCGGTGAGATTGCCGCTCAAGCCTTGATCGACGCCGCAGTCCGGCTTATACCCCGCGTGCTTGGGAATCAGGCATCGGCTGAGGAAGAATCATTCTCCAACGGTCTGCTTGAACATCCCCAATACACGAAGCCAGCCATTTGGGAGGGTCGCGGGGTGCCGGAAGTGCTTTTGTCCGGCCATCATGCGAACATCTCCTCCTGGCGGCAGGCTATGGCCGAAAGGCTGACAAAGGAACGGCGCCCTGACCTCTGGCGGGCTTATTGTGCAGCGCATGATAGGGACTCGGAGAAAGACTAAGAGCTCTTAGGGTGCTCATATCATCGCGGGCAAACCGTGAGTAACATGAAGGAGCATCAGATGGATCTGATTGCACAATTAGAAGCGGAACAGATTTCCGCCCTCGGGCATGAAATTCCCGATTTTAAGGCTGGCGATACCATTCGCGTTGGCTACAAAGTTACCGAAGGCACACGCAGCCGGGTTCAGAACTATGAGGGCGTTTGTATCGCTCGCAAAAACGGCAAAGGTATTGCCGGGTCGTTCACCGTGCGCAAAATCTCCTTTGGCGAAGGTGTTGAGCGGGTATTCCCCCTGCACTCAACCAATATTGCTGAGATCACAGTGATCCGCCGTGGCCGTGTCCGCCGCGCTAAGCTGTACTATCTGCGCGAACGTCGCGGTAAGTCAGCGCGTATTTCTGAAGTCACAAATTACAAACCACTCAAGGCCTAAGGAGAGACAAGATGAAAGCCGATATCCATCCTGAGTATCACGTCATCGATGTCAAAATGACCGATGGCACAATGTTGCAGATGAAATCCACTTGGGGCAAAGAGGGCGACACAATGACGCTTGATATTGACCCTACAGTTCACCCTGCCTGGACCGGTGGTGGCACACGCCTGCTCGACACTGGCGGCCGTGTTTCCAAGTTTAAGAACAAGTATGCAGGTCTGGGCTTCTAAAGAACCCCACCCACCGCATAGGCAAACTGAAAGGCCCGCCATTTTCTGGCGGGCCTTTTTGTTTGTCGGGCGTAGGGTTTGGGCGGTTAGCCCTGCTCTGCGGTCACCATCGTGGCCACCGTCTGCTCGGGCGCAGCATCGGTTGTTTGCGGGCCGGTGAGTGACACCACATTGGTGCTGGCCATCGCGCTCAGCCCGCTAAAGGCTCCGTCAAAATAGGCAAGCACT
Organism: Paracoccaceae bacterium; assembly: GCA_016764835.1. The sequence continues at coordinate 4,077 of JAESRD010000336.1, forward strand.
GGGCTAAATGGCGTGTCCTTCAACATGCCGGTCGAGACAACGAATACCAGCATAACCACGCCAACCCCCATAAAGATCCGCCGCAACCTGCGCGCAACCAGATCCATCGGGCTGCGGGTCTTACCGCCTGAGCCGGTAAAGGACGCGCGCAAACCGGTGCTGTCGCCGGGCGAAGAATGCCCGCATGCATCGCCGTGGCGCTCGGCTAACCGTTCTTGAAACTCATAGCGGTGGGCTGCAACATCGGCGGTTTTGACCAGATAAGTCGGCTCTGGCAGTGGCGGCGGTGCGGCGGCAGCCCGTCTGGGTTGGCTGCTGGCGCGCATAGCTGTTGGCTGAACAGGGGCTGCATGCTTGGCCTTGCGGCCCCGGCCCATCAGCATTTTGGCGACAGCAAGAAACGCGGTCAGCACGGCGGCAATGTTAAAATACCTATCAGTGTTCGCTAGGCCCGGTTTTGGCGCCAGCCCAGCCTCGCGCCCGTCAAGGAACGGCCGCAAGATCAACGCATCTGGGGCCAGCACAAGCCCGCCCTCGCTCAGCGCATCATCAACCAAGCTATCCAGGTCGCCGACCGATGAGACCAACCCGTTGAGCACCAGAATCGGCCCGAATGCGCCAAATGATTTACCCTCATCGACAAGGTCTCCCGGCGAAATATCGTCGAAACTAAAGCCAGAGCCATCCCAGATCGCCACGCCAACAGCCTGACTGTTGATGATGTCGCCATTCGGCTCAACTGGCAGGATCGGCACCATATAGGCGAGATGATCTGTGCCGCTTTTCTCCAATGTCAGCCGCGAATCGTAGCGCAAGTCAAGCTGCACCATAAGCCGCACTTCCGAATAAGAGCTTTGGTGAAGGGCAGGATCAAATGCACTAAATTCAACCACCGCTGGTGGCCCGGCAGCCAAAGCTGCGGCCCGGCGGTCTATCTGTCCTTGCAGTGAATTTTGCAGCCACTGCCCGGCACCGACCAGCACACAGGCGACCAGCAAAAGACCAATCGGCCCGAGCCGAAAGAACTTAAAGAGTAGAAGAAACAGCGCACGCATGTGACGACCTCGACAGAGTTGCTTTGGTTAATATTTGCAACATAAAACTGGCAAGACTGGGCCGAGAAGGTGATGATCACCCGCCCAACCATGTCATTCCTGTGAGAGATATTCACAATTTGCCGCAATTTGTTTGCACACCGGTGGCTGCGGCCAAGGCTGGGGGCGGGCGCGGTTTACCTTTTTAAACCAATGCGTTTAGCGGCGGTGATGGAGTATGTTGAACGCCCGTTGATGCGCGGCAAAGGCCGGTTTCTTCGGGTTCACTATCTGGTTGGCCTCAGCCTTGCGCATCAACCTTTGCGCCATGATGAACGAGATTATTGCGGCAAATATGCCCCCGGCCATTTGCCCGATTAGCACGCCCTCAGCGCCCCAAATCTGCGCACCAAAGTAGACGAATGGCACGATGCCCAGCGTGTTGCGGCCCCAGTTTACCCATGTGGAGTAAAACGGATGGCCGAGGTTGTTATAAGCGGCATTGCCGATGAAAATGACGCCGTTAAAGATCCAAGCCAACGACAGCGGGCCACAGAACAAGAAGATCAGATCGCGGGCCACCCCTTGGGCCTTGAACATGTCAGCAATTGGCGCGCGCAAGAAGTGCAGCACGATCACCACCGGGATCACATAGACCACGATCAGCACCATGGAGCTGTTGAAAGCACCGCGCACACGGTCGTGTTTACCGGCGCCAAAGTTCTGGCCAATGATCGGGCCAATAGAGCCTGACATGGCAAATATCAGCGCGAAGGCAATGGGCGTGACCCGGCCGATAATGGCCATGCCCGCCACCGCCGCCTCGCCAAACTCAGCCACCGCGCGGGTGACATAAGCACCACCGATCGGGGCCGCGACATTGGCCAACATGGCCGGAACGGCGATGGCAGCTATTGGGGCCAGATCACGGCCAATGGCGCCAAATGACAGGCCGGTAAAGCCGCCATAGCGGCGGATAATGTACCATAAAGCCGTGGCCGCCACGGCGAAACGCGAGATGACAGAGGCCCATGCCGCGCCCTCAAGCCCCATATCGAGCACGAAGATGAAGATCGGGTCGAGTATGGCGTTTACGACACCGGCAACGATGGTCACCATCATTGCCAGTCGCGCAGCGCCATGGCTGCGCAAAGCGGCCGACGCGACAATGCCAATCAGCAGCACCGGCATGGTTGGGATCAGGATTTTGAGATAGGCGATCGCCAGCTCTTGGGTCTGGCCTTTTGCCCCAATAAGCGCCGTTAGTTGCTCAAGGTTTACGTAGATCGTCGAGGCGAAGACCACGGCAAAAGCCACGCCGACGATCATCACATGGGTCAGCAGCTCGGTCGCCCGCTCTGGCTGGTTTTCGCCCAGTGATTTGGCCACCATCGCCCCGCCGGCAATGGCCATGCCAATGCTGATAGAGGTGGTCATGAACAAGATCGTGCCAGCAAAGCCAACGGCGGCGGCCAGCTCATCAATGCCCAGCATTGAGATGAACAACATATCGGCCAGATCGACAACGAACAGGGCAAGGAAGCCCACAGCCGAGGTCAGCGACATGGTAATAATATGGCCGGTCAAATTGCCGGTTAAGAACTTTGCCTGCGCGCCGCTCACGGCTTTGGCTCGGCCATAATCGCACCCATCCGCGCGGCCAGCTCGGACTCCCAACCGCCCCTGCTCTCATTTATCTTGGCGATGAATGCCTCGTTTTCCAGCGCCGGAATAGCCGGGTCATAATGCTCAGCCGCTATCAACATAGAGCTGCGGTCCATTTCGGTGAAAACCTCAACCATCCGTTCTGCCTGATCGCGTGAATAGCCCAGCGCTTCCACGGACGAGCGGCCAATGCGCAGTGAGCTGTCATAGGTTTCACGGATAATGTCGCGGCACCCCACCGCCCACAGATCATAAACATGGTTGCGGTCAACGGCACGGGCGACAATATGCACGTCAGGATAATGCTGGTGCACATAGCGCGCCAGCTCGGTAATTTGCTCTTTCCCATCTATCGCAATGACAAATAATTTGGCCTCGGCAATACCGGCAGCATGCAAAAGATCAGGGCGCGTAGCATCACCGTAATAGGCATGAACATCAAATGTTTTAAGCATTTCCAACTGCTTAGAGCTAAAGTCGATCACCGTAGGTGACAGGCCAGAGCCGCGCAACATCCGGCTGACAATACCGCCAACCCGGCCGTGACCGGCAATAATGATCTCGTTGTTTTCGTTGATCGCGTCCATTTCGCGGTCATCTCGCCTAGAGAACCGCGGGATGATCACGCGGTCAAACAAGATGAACAGAGCCGGGGTCAGCAGCATCGACAGCGCCACGATCAGCAGCAAACGGTCGGCCAGATCGGCGGGGATAACGGCGCTGGCGACAGTGAAAGACAGCAGCACGAAGCCAAACTCGCCCGCCTGCGCCAGCCCGAGGCTAAACAGCCAGCGGTCTGAACCGCCGATTTTGAAGATTTTGGACAGCACATAAAGCACGCCGACTTTGAGCGCCATCAGCCCCAGTGTCAGCGCGAAGATCACCAGCAGATTGTCGAAGAGCAGGCCAAAGTTGATGCCCGCGCCGACGGTCATAAAGAACAGCCCCAAGAGCAGGCCCTTGAACGGGTCAATGTCGCTTTCCAACTCATGCCGGTATTCGCTATTGGCCAGCACGACGCCCGCCAAAAAGGTGCCAAGCGCAGGCGACAGGCCAACAAGGGTCATCAGCAAGGCAATGCCGATGACGATCATCAGCGCCGTGGCCACGAACAACTCGCGCAGCTTGGCGGCGGCGATGAAGCGAAATATTGGCCCGGTGAGGTATGATCCGGCGACGATCACGGTGGCGATTGCGCCCAGTGTCACCAGCGCCGCGGCCCAGCCCGGCAGCCCGTCAACAAGGCTGAGCGTGCTGCCATGGTCTTCGCCACCCTGCGCGCTGTGGGCCAGCGCCTCGGTCAGCTCGGGCAGCGCCAGCAGCGGCACTAAGGCCAACATTGGGATCACGGCAATGTCTTGAAACAGCAGCACTGAAAAACTCGACTGGCCGCCATCGCTTTTCATCAACCCCTTTTCTGCTAATGTTTGCAACACGATAGCGGTTGATGACAAAGCCATGACCAGCCCGATTGCCAGCGCCACCGACCAGACAATGCCCAACGCCATGGCCACGGCCATGACAGCACCCGCCGTCAACGCCACCTGTCCGCCGCCTAGCCCCAGCAACTTGGCCCGCATTGACCAAAGCATCTTGGGCTCCAGCTCCAGCCCAACCAAGAACAGCATCATCACCACGCCAAATTCGGCGAAATGCTGGATAGAGACCACATCGACATGCAGCAGCGCCAGCACCGGGCTAATGACGATCCCGGCGATCAAATAGCCAAGCACAGAGCCAAGCCCGAGCCGCGACGCGATGGGCACGGCAACCACACCGGCGATCAAAAAGACGAAGGCCAAAAGCAAAAAATCGGTCATGGTCGGGCAATCCTTTGTCGCATGAACTAGGCGCCCAGTGTCACAGGCGCGCAGCCCAATTGTAAAGGTGCAGCATGGCAGACCACCTTGTGCAGATAGATTGACCAGACGTTAAGGTCTACTTCTTGGCGTCCTTCTTAGTGACGCTGTCTTGCATAAACGCGCCCAAACTGTTGAGCGTTGGCATGGCAACCGACATGTCCAAGATCGTGTCCATGATCTTGGCAACCGGGGTCGATGCCTCGCCGTTCTCGCCGCGCGCGCCAGCCACATGATGCACCGTTATGCTGTCGATCTTTTCAGCCGGTTTGACCATTTGCGCAATGATCTCAGGCATGGCTTTGAGCCGGATCTTCTCCATCTCCATTGCCGCTTGGGCCTCAGAGCGGGTATTCTCAGAGGCAATCCGCGCGGTTTCGGCCTCAACCTCGGCCAGCTTCCCCAGCTTGCGCGCTTCGGCCTCCTCACGCATGGTTTCCTTGCGGTCCTTGGCGGTGGCCCTGTCGCTTTGCGCCGCAATCCGAGCGCGGGTAGCGTTGGCCTCGGCCTCTTGCTGGGCCGCCAAAAGGGCAATCTGTTTGCGCCGCTCGGCCTCCAAGACTTGGCGCGCGGTGTTCACCGCCTCTTCAGCCTCAACCGCTTGGGCGCGCACAATATCAGCCTCGGCCCGGGCCCGGCTTTCTTCTTGGCTCTTGCCAGAGAGCAAAATCTTATGCTCAGCTTCGGCGATCTCAACCGCACTTTGCTGGGCAATCTCAGCCTCGCGAATAGCCCGTTCGCGCGAGATATCAGCCGACTGAATTTCGCGCTCCATATGAATGCGCGCCTGCGCCGCTTCGCGCTCGGCCTCTGCCTTATGCCGGGCGACCTCGATCAGCTGCGCCGCCAGTAAAGTTTCAATCTCTTGGGTCTGGGCGATCTCGGCGCGGCGCTCCTCAAGGTCGATCTCCAGCTTGCGGCGGTTTGCCTCCATAGCAATCCGGCGCACAGCGACATCGCTTTCGCCCTCTATCTCGGCGCGCTCTTTCTTAGACTTGGCGATGACTTCAGCCAATCGGCGCATGCCAACCGCGTTAAAGGCGTTGTTCTCGTCCAATGCCGAGAACGGGGTTTGGTCGAGATCAGTCAGTGACACCGAATCCAGCTGCAATCCATAATGCTCAAGCGTCCCTTTGAGCGCCTCGCGAACTTCACGGACAAAGGCGGTGCGGTCTTCATGCAGCTCGTCCATGGTCATGCGGGCCGCCACGGCGCGCAAAGCGTCAACCATCATCCCGTCGATCAATGTCTTGAGCTGATCGGGGTGAAACGTCCGCCGGCCCAGTGTTTGCGCCGCCCGCGCTATCGCCTCTTCCTCTGGCATGACCGAGGTATAAAACTCAGCGCCGACATCAACCCGCATGCGGTCCTTTGTGATCAGCGCGCTCTCGCCACGCCGGGTCACATCCATGCGAATAGTCTGCATATTCACCGGCGATATCTCATGGAAATACGGCAAAGCCAGCGTGCCGCCATCAATGATAACTTGGCGCCCGCCAATGCCGGTTTTGACCAGCGACACCTCGTTTGTCGCCCGCTCATAAAACCACGCCGCCAGCGCGATGATTGCGGCGATAATAACGAGCAAAAGGATAACCCAACCCAAAGCGTTCATGATATCTGTCCTTCTTAAAAAGCAGGTGGGAAATGACGCCCGCCGCGGTCTAAAGTTATCCAACGTAGCTCGGTAAATGCGTCTATCGACCAGCGCCCGCCATAGCGGCCAACCCCCGATGCTTTGACCCCGCCAAAGGGCACATGCGGCTCGTCGTTAATGTTTTGGCAATTGATATGAACCATGCCGGTTTCAAGATGCTCGGCCATGCGAAGTGCGCGCGCTTCGTCGGCGGTCATGATCGCCGCCGTCAGCCCGTATTCGGTGTCATTGTTCAGCGCTATCGCCTCTTGTTCAGTCCGAAACGGCACGACAATCGCCACCGGGCCAAAGGTCTCTTCGTTCCAAATGTTCATGCTGGCATCAACATTGGTCAGCACGGTCGGCTCAACGAAATTGTCCCAACATTTCCCGCCCAGCTCAATATGCGCGCCTTTGGCCACGGCATCCTCAATCAGCGCCTGCACCCGTTTGGCCTGGCGGTTATTCACCAGCGGGCCAATCACATTGTCTTTGTCATTGGTGTGACCGGTGCGCAGCTTGGCGGCGCGGGCGAGGAACTTGGCCATGAACACGTCGTAGATATCTTGCTGGACCAAGATCTTTTCGGTCGACATGCAGACCTGTCCTTGGTGCATGAAAGAGCCAAAGTTGGCCGCTTTGGCCGCATGTTCCAGATCGGCGTCTTCCAAGATGATCAGGCTGTCTTTGCCGCCCAGCTCAACGCAGGCTTTCTTGAGATGCGCGCCGCATTTGGCGGCTATATGGCGGCCCACGGCGGTAGAGCCTGTGAACGACACCGCCTTGACATCGCGGCTCTCCACCAGCTCATCGCCGACCGCGGCGACACTGTCGCGTGAGCAGGTGATGACATTGAAAACCCCCGGTGGAAACCCGGCCTCTTCCAAGATCTCAGCAAAGAACAGCCCGCCGGCATAGGGCGTGTCCTCGGACGGTTTGAGCACAATCGTGTTGCCCATGGCGAGGGCAGCAGTGAAGCCGCGCGCGGTGAGAATGCCCGGCATGTTCCAAGGCGAAATCACGCTGACCACGCCCAGCGGCCAGCGCGTGGCCGTGGAGAATTTGCCATGTTCTGAGGGCAGAACCTCGCCTATGTTTTGGTAACACAAGGCGGCCGATGAGCGGAACACTTCGGCCACATAGCCCGCCTCGAACACGCCTTTGCCGTACCAGCCGCCGCCTTCATGCATGGCCGCGGCAATGAAGTCATCCTTGCGCGCTTCCCAAACATCAGCGGCCTTGAGCAACAGCCTTGCGCGCTCATGAAACCGCAGGGCGGCCCATGCGGGAAAGGCTGCTTTGGCGGCGGCAATCGCCTTGCGCGCACAGTCTACGCTACCGTCAGGAATACGCGCATAAAGCGTGTTATCTGAGGGGTTTAGGTCATCAAATGTGCGGGCGGCAGGCACCCAGTTGCCGCCGATATACATGCCTTTAATGGCCGGAGAGCTGTTTGGAGTATCGAGCATGAAGCTTTCCTATGTCTGTTTGCGGCCAGAGCGGCCATTTGAGGGAGCGGTCCGCTGGCGGGCATTGGCCGCTGCGGTCTCGATTTCTTGCAACATGGTTTGCAGCCTGTCGCCGTGCGCGCCGATATCTGGCATGGCTGGGCGCTTGGGCGCCGCGGGCGGCGTGGGCATTGGCCGCGCGTTCGTAGGCTGGCGCTGCGACAATGAGCTGGCTTGGGCCACAAGCGCGCCAATTTCAATGCCGTGAACCCGGCTGCTTTGCGGCGGTGTGATTGGGGCGGGCGGCGGCACGACGATGGGTGCGGCAACAACGGGCGGGCTGGGCACTGGCGCTGGCACGGCAAAGCCGCGCATAGCGCTGGCGGCAATGTCAGACGGCGACGGCCCGAGCGGCGGGCGC
>JAESRD010000337.1 GCA_016764835.1 Paracoccaceae bacterium
GGCAAAAGGCTCATCGAGCAACACATATTTGGGCGCAGCGGCAAGGCAACGGGCAATCTCGACCCGCCGCCGCTCGCCGCCTGACAGCGCCAAAGCCGAGGCCCGACGCAGATGGCCGATAGAAAATTCGCCCAGCAGCTGTTCGAGTTTTTCGCGGCGTTTGGTCCGATCTGGCTCGGCGATCTCAAGGATAGCAAGGATGTTATCTTCGACCGACAGCCCACGAAAGATCGACATTTCCTGTGGCAGATAGCCGATGCCCAGCCGGGCGCGGCGGTACATGGGCAGCGCTGTAACATCGCGGCCATCTATCAGCACTTGGCCCGCCTCGGGCGTGACAAGCCCGGCGATAGAATAGAAGACAGTGGTTTTTCCAGAGCCGTTTGGCCCGAGCAAAGCCACGACCTCGCCGCGATTGAGTTGCAGGCTAACATCCCGAATAACAAGCTTTTTTCGGTAGCTTTTGCGCAGATTGTTTATCTGCAACCCAGTGCTGCCGGTGGTGAGCGTAAGGTCGGGCTTGGCCATCTACTCGTTGCCGCCTTGGGCAAAGACAGTGCGCACACGGCCCTCCATGGTCGCACTACCGGTGCGCAGGTTTACCACCATGCGGTCGGCTGAGAGCGCACTGGCACCTTGGGTTAGCAGCACGTCGCCAGAGAGGGTCAGCAGCCCGGCTGTCAGGTCATAGACTGCTGATTGCGCCTCGGCGGCTTCGGTTTCGGTGACAAAGGTCACGCCGCCAGTTGCCTGTAGCGAGGCGATGCCGCCAGTGGCTTCGTCATAAATGATCCGAACTTGACCGGCGGCGATGCGCATCGTGCCTTGGCCGATGACGACATTGCCGGTGAACACGGCCTCGCCGCTGTCTTGGTCTACCCGTAGCTGGTCGGCGCTGACCTCAACGGCGGCGTCAGGGTCGGCGCGAATACCGCCAAGGGCAATGTTGGTTTGCGCGGCGGCGGGGCTGGCAAGCAGCAACAGCATGATGATCGGGCGAAGAAGGTGTTTCACAAGTGGTCCAATCCGTTATTCCGCGATTTGGGGGTAGTATATCAGGTGCACGCGCTCATTGAAAACCATCTGCTGGCCGCGCCCGTCCTCCGCCTCATATATAGTCAAATGTCCGGCAGTGAGTGCACCGTAGGGCGCGCGGACCTCAAGCGGGCCCAGCGATTCGACCCGGCCCGTGGCCAGATCAACGGTAAAGCCGGTGGTTTCCATCAAGTAGCCGGTTGAGACAGTGAGCCGGGCGAGGCCGGCCAACTGCGCGGTTTGTGCGCGACCGTCAAAGGTGCCCTCGCCGCTGGTCACGGTTATCTCAGTGCCGTCTGGCGTGCCGATTTGCACCCGCATCTGGCTAATGGCGAAAGTATCAGGGCCGTCAGCATCGGGTAAAATAGTTTCTGCCTGTAGCGATATCGGCGAGCCGTCTTTCGCGACGCCGGTATAGGCGGCGGCAGAAATCCGCGATTCGCGGGCGATCTGCTGGATCTCGGCTACTGGGATGGTGCTGCCTTCGTCTTTGCGGGCAAAGAGAAACAGGGTTGAGAGCAGGGCGAGGGCGGCCAATGGCAGCATGATTTTGGACCAGATGACAAAGGTAGAATACCGATTGTCTGCGCCCAACATCAGCCTAGCCCGGCGCGCAGGCAGTCATGAATATGCAAAATGCCGATGGGACGGTTTTGTGCGGCGGGATCAGTGACGAACAAACACAAGATGCGCGGTGACTTCATGTTCATCACGGCGACGGCCTCTTGGGCCAGCGCATCGGGGCCGATCGTGCGCGGGTTGGCTGTCATCACCTCGCCTGCGGTTCGGGTCAGCAGCCCGTCCATATTGCGGCGCAGATCACCGTCGGTGACGATACCTTGCAGATTGCCGTTTGCATCGGTGACACCGACAACGCCAAAGCCCTTTTGGCTCATGACCAGCAGGGTCTCGCTCATCGGGGTGTCGGCGGCCAGCAGCGGCAGTTCGTCGCCCTCATGCATCAGGTCGCGCACCCGGCTGAGCCGTGCGCCCAGCTTGCCGCCGGGGTGAAAGTCGCGGAAATTGGCCGGGGTGAAGGAGCGGGCCTCCATCAGCGCAATCGCCAGCGCATCGCCCAAGGCCACGCTTTGGGTGGTTGATGTTGACGGTACGATGTCATGGCCACATGCTTCGGGCTGCGATGGCAATAGCAGCTGAATATCGGCTTGCTTCATCAGTGAACTATCGGCGCGGGCGGCCATGCCGATAAGCGTAATGGCGAACCGTTTGGTATGGGCGATCAAGTTGGCCAGCTCGGGGGTTTCGCCCGAGATCGACAGAACCAGGACAATATCGCCGCGGGCCATCATGCCAAGGTCACCGTGGCTGGCCTCGGCCGGGTGGACAAAATGCGCAGGTGTGCCGGTGCTGGCCAGGGTGGCGGCGATCTTGCGGGCCATGTGCCAGGACTTGCCCATGCCAGAGACAATGACCCGACCCTTGGCGGCCAAGATCGTGTCTACGGCTTGTTCAAACTGGCCGCCCAGTGGGCCGTTCAGTGCTTTGGACAAAGCGTTCAACCCGGCGGTCTCGTCGGCGATGACACGGGCGGCTATGGTGGTATGGCTAATCATATTAATGCGCAAAAATATCTATTTCGGGCCAGCCGGCAAGATCGAGCCGGGCGCGGCAGGGCAAAAAGTCAAAGCAGGCCTGAGCCAGCTCCATACGGTCCTCGCGTTCCAACATCACGTTCAGCGCCTCGCGCAGCCTGTGCAGGTAGAGCACATCAGAGGCGGCGTAGTCGAGCTGGGCCGGGCTGAGCGTGGTTTTGCCCCAGTCGCTTTGCTGTTGGTATTTAGAGATATCGACACTGAGCAGCTCTGTGAGCAGGTTTTTTAGCCCGTGCCTGTCGGTAAAGGTGCGCACCAGTTTCGAGGCGATTTTGGTGCAATAGACCGGCTTGGCCAGCGCGGCAAAAGTATTATCGAGGGCGGCAATGTCAAACCGGCCAAAGTGGAACAGTTTGAGCACGTCAGGGTTGGTCAGCATGGCGCAAAGGTTGGGCGCTTCGGTCTGGCCCTTGGCAATTTGCACGAGGTGGCAATCGCCATCGCCGCCCGACATTTGGATCAGGCAAAGCCTGTCGCGGTGCGGGTGCAGCCCCATTGTTTCACAATCAATTGCGACAACCGGGCCAAGGTCGAGCCCATCTGGCAGATCGTTTTGATAAAGATGGTTGGCCATGTGCCTGCCCTTTGCTGGGTGATATGCGCTTGCTTTGGGAAGTAATGCTGAACGGCCGATTGCGCAACTAGGCATAAGCGCCGCAAGCGGCAGCTATTTGGCGCGGTCGGCGCAAAATAGCGCAGCCAATCTGGTGCTGCGCCTGCCTTGCGCCGTTGACCGGCCCAGCAAAGCGATGCACAACCAATGAACGTGGCTCCGTGGCTCAACTGGATAGAGCAGCCCCCTCCTAAGGGGCAGGTTACTGGTTCGAATCCAGTCGGGGTCACCAAACAGTA
>JAESRD010000338.1 GCA_016764835.1 Paracoccaceae bacterium
GAGAGCGGCGCGCGTTTGATCGTCATAGACACGTTGCGCGACGGCGATCTCATTGAAATTGGCGCGGCAGTGGCCGATTTGCCGCTGATTACCGGCGGCTCTGGGATAGCGCTTGGCCTGCCTGAAAACTTCCGAATGCGCGGTGAAATTGGCACTTCTGGCATGAGCTGGGCGGGTGTCGGTGGCCCCTGTGTCGCGCTCTCGGGATCTTGCTCAAAAACCACGCGCGCGCAGATTGTTTGCCATGCGAAAAGCCACCCGACGCTTGAGATTGTCGCTGACGCCGTGATGGGCGGTGAGCTGACGCCAGGTGCTGCTGCGGCATGGGCTAAAAAGCACGCAGATGGTGTGCCGCTTATCTATTCTTCGACAGACGCAAAAACCGTCAGCCAAGCCCAAGCTACATATGGCAAACAAGAAATAGCAGACCAGATTGAGGGCTTTTTCGCCGCCACAGCCCGGTTGCTACGCGATGCAGGCTACAGCCGGATCATCTCTGCGGGGGGCGAAACATCTGGCGCTGTTGTCGCGGCACTGGGCGCGGACGCGCTGGAAATTGGCCCCGAAATTGACCCCGGCGTGCCAGCGGTTAAGGTGGTGGGCGCTGAGCTGGCCTTGGCGCTAAAGTCAGGGAATTTCGGCCGAGAAGATTTCTTTGCCCATGCAGCAGAGGTGCTAAAAGCCCCATGAATAATGATCTGCGCTTGCGCGAAGATATCTGCCGTTTTGCCAAATCGATGTTTGACCGTGGGCTGACTGCGGGCGCGTCAGGCAATATTTCTGCGCGCACCCAAGATGGCGGATTGCTGGTCACGCCGACCGGTACGTCCTTTGGCACGCTCGATCCGGCGCGGCTGAGCCTTTTTGATGCAAGCGGGGCTTTTGTGGGCGGTGATAAGCCGACCAAGGAAATGCCGCTACATGCGGCTTTTTACGACACGCGCGGGGCCAAGGCGGGGGCGGTTGTGCATTTGCATTCCACCCATTCGGTCGCCTTGTCGATGATGCCTGATATTGACCCTGACAATGTTTTACCGCCGCTGACGGCCTATTCGATTATGCGGTTGGGCAAGGTTAAGCTCTTGCCCTACTTTATGCCCGGTGATCCGGCAGCGGGGGCTGCTTTGCGCGGGCTTGCGGGAAAACGATCTGCGGTTTTGCTGGCCAATCACGGCCCGATTGTTGCGGCAAAAGATCTGCAGGCGGCGGTCTACGCGACCGAAGAACTGGAAGAAACCGCTAAGCTGGCACTGTTTTTGGCCGGGGCTAAGCCGCGCCTGCTGACCGCAGATCAAATTCGTGGGGTCGTGGACCATTTTGATGTTGAATGGGATTAGTCGGGCAACCTTCAGGAAAAATAGAAGCGCAGCGCGGTCTCGTCGATTTTTCGCCTGACGTCTGGGTCGGGGACAAGAATATGATAGTCGGCAAGAACGCTTTCATATGTCACCGTTTCCTCAAACGCGGCAAAGGGCCAGTCGCTGGCCCACAATACCCGCTCGGGGCCGCCGACACGCAAGAGTTGCTCGGCAAGCAGCTCGGCTTCGCCCGGTCTTCTGTTACGAAACCGGCCTGAGATTTTTACCCAAGTATTGCCACGGTCAATCGCGGCGAGCACAGCTTTGAAGCCCGGATTGTTAACTCCGCCGGGGCATTCAAGATCGCCCACACCCATATGGTCGATCACAAGTCTTGCGCCAGATGCCTCAACACCGGCGATTGAATCGGCCATACGCTCATGCTTGTCGATGAGGTGCACATGCCAGCCAAGATCAGCGACACGGGCCAAATGCATGCGCCAATCACCGTCAAATTCTGTGGCATTGTCAACGAAGGCGCGCATCAAACGAATACCGACAAAACCGTCGGCTTTCATCTGTTCCATTTGATAAATGTCGGTCGTTGGCGACACGATCGCGGTGGCGCGCAAACGCTTATGCGCCTTGAGCGCGGCGCGGGCATAGTCAAAATATTCACCATGAATGCTGGCAGCGGCAATGACTGCGAAGACGACGCCTTGCGCATCTAATGTGCTGAGGCAAGTTTCGAGCAAAGCGTCTGTCGGCGGGGCGTGCCAGGCCGTATCTGTCAAGGGCATGCCACGTGACCAAATATGGACATGGGAGTCGATCAGCGGGGCATTTTGGGCGGTCATTCTAGGTTCCTTCGCTTCACAATTATGCTCGGGGCATAGTCAGCAACACAGTAATGTAAGTAAACTCTTGCCTTCACAACGACGCGATTATTTCTGACAGTGAAAACAACATGCCGGATTTTAATATAAATGCGGAACATGCGGCCTAACGTTAATGGCCTGCAGCCGGAGGATAGTTATTCTGAGTGAAATTATCGGAAAAGCCACTGACTTTTTATTCTTTCACCAAAAACATGAACACTATTTGGCTTGAACCTGCGATTGTTTAAGTTCGGCACGCTCCCGCCCGCGTATATACAGGCCATTTTCACCTTGCGAAATAGAGTTTGGCTGAGAGTGAACCGTTATTTTTTGTAAACTAGGGTCATCATATCTTAATAAAGATCTGGCGCAAAAATGGTGAAAACCATGCGTCGGTAACAATACTAGGGAGGATAAAATGAACTATACTATTTCCTTGAAAGGCATGACGCTTGCGGCAACGCTGAGTGTAACTGGCGCTGCAGCATTTGCCCAAGAATGCCCGGCAGATTTTCCGTCTGGTCCGATCAATTTTGTTGTCGGCTTTGGCGCTGGTGGCGGTACTGACGCTATTGCACGCGGCGTGGCAGCAGCGATTGAAGTTCAGCAAGGCTGGACCGTTGTTGTCGATAACCGGCCCGGTGCTGGCGGCGGTGTGGCCGCGGCTTTGATCAAAGAAGAAACCCCTGATGGTTATACGATTGGCGCGGTTGGCAGCGACACAGTTTCGCTTTTGCCTTATACCAGCGCTGATGTGACTTACCGTTGGAGCGATTTTGACTATCTCGGTTCGGGCATGCAGATCAATTTCGGTTTGGTGACCTTGGCTGATAGCCCGTTCAGCACACTCGAAGAATTCGTAGAATATGCCCGTGAAGAAGGCCGTGCTACAATTTCTGTTGGCGGTGTGAACCAAGAAGTCTTGGTGCGGCAGATGTCTGAGCATTTCGGTGTTAACTTTATTGCCGTTCCGGGCAATGGTGCGGCCGATGCGTTGCAAAGCGCCCTTGGTGGCCATGTTGATGCGACGACACAAGGCACGCGCCATGTGCAGCAGGTTCTGTCAGGCAACATGAAGCAGATTGCGACGCTTATTGATCGGCGTGTCGACTCGGCGCCAGACACGATGACGCTGACCGAAAGCGGCATGGATGAGAGTGCGAGCATTCTTGGCTATACGATCTTTATGATGCCAAAAGATGTTGATCCGGCAATCCAAGCCTGTCTTGCAGGCGCGTTTGACCAAGCTATTAATTCCGATAGCTATGGTGAGTTGATGGCGAACTTCAATAATAAGCCGGCCAATCTTGGCCCCGATGGCGTGGCCGCCCTTGTTGAGCGTCTGTCTACAAACTACGCGCAAGTTTTCGCCGATAATTAATAGTCGAAACTAAAGTTGGGAGAAGGCGTCATGCTGGTTAATCGTATCGTAGGTATCGTATCGGCCGGTTTTGGCGCCTTCTTGCTTCTGTTTGCAATACCGGCCTATGTGACCAATTCTGGGACACTCTTTCTGAACCCGGCGCTTTTTCCCATTATCGCTGCTTGGATGTTGGTCGGGCTTGGGCTGTTGCAGGCTGTAATGGCCGGCCTAGATCCGGCACTGCCGTCTCGGACGGAAGTGATGAGGTTCGTCTTGATTGTCGCCCTCACTGTCGCGGCAGCGCTGGGGCTCGAACGCTTCGGTTATCTGGCAACGTCTTTCGCGTTAATGACGGCCGTTATTTATATGATTCATGAGCGACGGCTCCTCTGGGCGGTGATCACCATTGCGATGGTCCCAACCGGAATTTGGCTATTTTTTGACGTTCTGCTCGAACGTCCGCTCCCGTGAGCAGGACTAAAACTGGATACTAAGCTATGGATATGACGACAATTCTCGCGGGCCTATCGGACGCGTTCACCTTCTATAACCTGCTGTTCATCATCTTAGGCGTCACGATCGGGCAGATTGTTGGCGCCATACCCGGCCTTAATATTCTGATGGCATTGGCCATTGCTATTCCGCTGACCTATTCGCTGGATACGCTGACCGCTTTGGCGTTTTTGATTAGCGTCAACAAGGGCGGCACAGTTGGCGGTGCGGTGCCTGCAATTCTTATCAACACGCCCGGCACCCCAGAATCGGCGGCCACAACATTTGACGGCTATCCAATGGCCCAAAAGGGTCAGCCGATGAAGGCGATGAAATATTCGCTTTATTATTCGGTTTTTGGCGATGTGTCTTCTGACATTGTATTGATCACTGTCTCAGCACCGCTGGCGATGGTGGCGCTGAAAATGGGGCCTGTGGAAATCTTAACGCTGATGATCCTCGCCTTCACCGTCATTACCGGGCTCGTGGGCGATTCAATGATCAAGGGGCTGATCGCTGCCGCTTTGGGCTTTCTCGTCGCCTCTATCGGCATAGACCCGGCAATGGGAACCCCGCGCTTCACTTTCGGTAATCTGTCGCTTTATGATGGCATTCCGCTGACAGCCATGGCTGTTGGTATGCTGGCCGTCGCCGAGATCTTTCAAAAAATCGCCCTACAGGTAAAGGGTGCGCCTGCCGCCGCGACTACGCCGTCGCGATCCGATAATCCGCATGACAGGAATGTTACACTTTCCGAATTGCTGGCCAATAAATATGTCGCCATTCGCGCCTTCTTTATTGGCACGATCATTGGGGCAATTCCCGGGCTCGGCTCGGCGACAGCCGGATTTTTGAGTTATTCAATAACCAAGCAGAGCGCGCGTGACCCAGAGGCTTTTGGCACCGGCGACCCGCGCGGCATTGCGGCCTCAGAGGCGGCAAATAGCGCCGTGGTTGGCGCTAACCTGATCCCACTTCTAACGCTGGGCATTCCCGGAAACATAGCCGCTGCACTGCTGGTCAGCGCCTTTATGATCCACGGTGTGCAGCCCGGCCCGTTGCTGTTTGAAACCCAAGGTCGGCTTATCTACGGCATCTTTGGCGCTATGTTGATTGCTAATCTGGGCAATCTTTTGGTTGGCCATTTTGGCCTGCGTTTCTGGGCGCGTGTTGTTTCAGCGCCGAGCACAGTGATCTATCCCGCGTCGCTGATCTTGTGCATCACCGGCGTCTACATATCTGCGGGCGGCGTCACTGGGCTTATCGTGATGATCGGTGCTGCTATAATGGGTTACTTTATGCGTATCTTTGATCTGTCGATCATCGCCTTCATTGTCGCATTTGTCTTGGCCAGACAGTTGGAAAGCGCATTGCTCAAAACAATGCTCATTTTCGATGGTCATTTCAGCGATATTCTGGGTCATCCTATTGCGATGTTCCTCTTGGTTATGTCGGCAATATCCATTGTTATGCTCGGGCCAAAGCGCGGCAAAAAGGGCGGCATGAACACGCCGCCAACGGAAAAACCGTAGCCGGGGCAGCGGCTTGCCGAGTTCGGATTTGAAATAGACAAAGGGCCTTGCGAAAGCGGGGCCCTTTGTCTTTCCCGCGCGGTGATTACAGGCACGTCACCGCCGCGGACAAACGCTAAATGCCCGCGGCGGTGCATCCCGCAGCAGACTTTACGATCATGATATTTGCAGGAGATTGGTAGAACTGACAGGTGAGCGATGGACTGTGCCCAGCTCATCTGTCGTTCTATGGAGCTCTGCCACTAGCAGGCTTGCATCACCTCAACACGATCACTGCCGATTGCCCGGCGGTGATAGTGGTTATTCGGCTTAAACAGCACCGGGCGCGAAGATTTCAAAAAAGGTGCGAGCCGTGCAGCTCAGCGACTATCTTCGCCGGTGCCCGGCGCAAATTGCGTCTAAGTGTCAAAATCGGTTGCGCGCGACACGGTTTCCCACTTTTCGCGTTCTGCTTGGCGGGCTGCATATCTTTCTTTGACAAGATTGACGGCCTTGTTACCCAAAAGCAGGCGCAAAGGTGCGTCTGGTGCCCGGCCAATATCGCAGATGGCTTTTGCCGCTTTCACAGGGTCACCGGGCTGCTGGCCAGAGCCTTCGCGCAGGGTCGAGCTGCGTTTGGCTGCGGTGTCTGCATAATCTGCGATCTTATTCTTGGCAGAGGTAAACGAGCTGCCATAAAAGTCAGTGCGAAACGGGCCGGGTTCGATCAGCGTCACTTGGATACCAAGTGGCTTTAGCTCATGGTCCATCGACTCGGTCGCGCCCTCAACCGCAAATTTGGTCGCGGCGTAAATACCAGTGCCGGGTGCGGCGACAAGGCCCGCAACCGAGCTGATATTGATGATATGGCCAAAACCCTGCGCCCGCATGACAGGCAAAACCGTGCGGGTCATTCGCAACAAGCCGAACACATTGATCTCGAAGGCGCGCTGGGTTTCTTCATGCGACACTTCTTCGATGGCGCCGTGCATGCCGGTTCCTGCATTATTGATCAAAATATCAATGACAGGCCATTTCTTCACCGCCGCAGCGACGGCCGTTTTCATGCTGTCGCCGTCGGTTGCGTCCATCGCAACCACCAGCAGCGTTTCAGGAAACTGTACGGCCAGATCGCCAAGGTCGGTGACCTTGCGGATAGCGGCAATGACGTTATCGCCTCTTGCCAAAACTTCTTCGGCTATCGCGCGCCCCAAGCCTCTTGATGCACCAGTTATCAGCCAGGTTTTCATAAGTTTCTCCAGTCGCATCCAAATTGGGCGCGCGCATAAATCTACATTGAATAGTGTCATCGTATAGCTAATGCGGTGTCATTCCGCGTGACAGGTCCTCACGCCTAATTTTCAACCTCCGAAACTCTTGGAAGTCGCTGGCGATATTGCGGCGGCCTGGCCATAGGTTGCGACCAGTAGCTAAGGAAAAGTCATGGCAATTCTCAGAAAAGATTTCCACGTTGAAACATCAGACGGTGTGAAGGTCGCAATTCGTGAAGTTCGATCAGATGGTCCAAGTGACCGTGTGCCTATCATATTGCTGCATGGGACGCGTATTCCCGGCCTGAGTGAATTTGACTTACCTGTGCCAAACGGGTCGCTCTCTGCCGACCTCGCGGCAAAAGGGCATGTTTGCTACATCCTCGATGCGCGCGGATTTGGCCGCTCGGAGCGACCTGCCGAGATGGAAGAGCCGCCCAAGCCCCACACGAAATCGCTGGCCCGTAGCATTGAGATCACCCGTGATGTTGATGCTGCTGTAAATCATTTGCGCGCGGCAACCGGGCAAGATGAAGTCGCCCTATTTGGCTGGGGTGTTGGCGGTACGATCATGGCAATGTATGCGGCTTTATGGCCTGAAAAGGTCAGCCATGTGCTTGGTTACATGATGATTTATGGCGGAACGGCTTCGCACCCTTACATCAACATCGGCTCCAAATGGGACACGGCTGACAATCCCGGTCATTTCAACAAAAAGGACTTTGGCAACTATCAGCTGAACTCGCTTGCTGTGCTCGACAAGCATTGGAATGAGCATATCCCGATTGAGGATAAAGATGCGTGGCGTGACCCGGCGATGCTCGATGCTTTTCGCCAAGCATTGATCGATGGCGACCCGAAATCGGGCGACCATAATCCGCCCTTATACCGCAGTCCAAACGGGATGCTCGAAGACCTTTTCACCATGGGCGGCCGCGGCGAGACGCTGTTTAGTGCGACGCAGATTTACTGTAAGGTTATGATCATTGGCGCTGAGTTTGATGATCTTTGTCAGGCCAGTGACACTAAGGTTTTCATCAATGATTTGGTAAATGCCAAGGAAGTTGTTTACTGGCGCAAACCGAACACAACCCATTACATATTGTTGGACCGCCCGGAGCGCGGCAAAACCGCATTGCTGGAACGTATGGACGCGTTTCTGAAGTAGACCCACGCGAAGATTGGGCCCCAAGTTTCTTCCATTTCTGATTGAATCTTGGGGCAGGTTGCTGGCCTCACGCGACCAACTGGTTCGAGCATCTTCTCAGGAGTTCCGGCCAAGGGCTGCCGCCCGACAAAGTCGCACCAACTTTTGCCCCCGGCGATGATCGCCGCCTTGGCGGTTGGGGGCAAGTCAAAGTGATGTCAGCGATAGCTATCCATCCAGCCAAGGCCGTCAGCGGTATTGCCCGAACGCGGCTTATATTCTGCGCCGATATATCCATGATAACCAGCAGCCCGCAGCTCAGATAGAAGCCACGGATAATTGACTTCGCCCGTATCAGGTTCTGCGCGATCAGGCACAGCCGCGATCTGAATATGACCGATACGGTCGATGATATTGCCAGCGCGGCGCAGAAGGTCGCCGCCCATGATCTGCATGTGGTAGCAATCAAACATAATTTTCAGGTTTTCGGCGGCAACACGGTCCTGCAACGCCACAGCCATTGCTAAATCTGTCAGCAGGTAATCCGGTACATCACGCAGATTTAGCGGTTCAATCAATATAGTGATACCGCTTCGCGCCGCGCGTTTTGTGGCGTAGCTCAGATTGGACGCAAACACATCTATGTCGCCAAAGCGCCCCGCCATCACATGAACCATATCGGCACCACTGGCATCTGCGTAATCCAGTGCGCGGTCAATTTCGCGGCGCGCATCGGCTTCGCGCCCGGCAATAGCAGCAAGACCGAACTCGCCATTATTCAGGTCACCAGGCCATGTGTTTAGGCCAAGCAGGGGCAGGCCAACATCGGCGCAGGCCTTGCGCAATTCTTCTGCTGGCGTGTCAAATGGCCAGTGACATTCGATGGCACCAAACCCTGATCGGGCCGCCTCTGCGACGGCATCGCATAATGCGTGTTCTGTGAACAGAAACCCAAGATTGGCAGAAAATCGAACTTTATTAGAATTTGGTTTCATTCAACTATCCGATAAATGTAGGAGATCAAAAGATGATATCGCAACCCTATTTCCAAGCTCAACAGGAGGCAAATGGTCCGCTTGTTTCGAAAGTAGTTGATGCACCCAGAAGCGATCAGGTAGCGTTTTGATCTTGGGACTAAAATAGGTATTTGAGTAGGCCATGCCGCTGTTTGTTTCACTCATCGAAACCGGCTCTATTGGATATAGCGGTTTTTTGGCTTCGGTTCTGAGCTGACCGAGGTCAAAACAACGATGCCAGCATCTGGGCCAGCATCTGGGGTGGTGCGCAGGCGTGATGTGCGTCTTTCTGTTAAGGGCAATCAGCCGGATTGTTCGCATCTGGGGTGGTGCGCAGGCGTGATGTACGTCAGCTCATGCCGAAGCCTCGGACTGCGAAATTGGCGCCCGTGAAGGCGGCGCTCATCGAAATACACTTATTATGAGAAGGTTTTGCTGCGGAAGGATTTTTAGTGCAGAAGGCGGGATCGACTTAGAACCCGAATCTGCGACGTTTCTACTCGAAGAGTTAGAGAGTTGGGCGGAAGTTCTCACGGCCGAGCCGGAAGTTATCCATCGGTTGGCAGCTTTTGCGGCGGTTGCGGCCGATTTGGGTGATGATTGTCAGAATAAAGCGATGAATTCGCTACCCAGCTTGCCGCGCGGGATCGAGCCGTGACTGCGCGCAAATCGGGCTGAGCTGGTCATATTGCTCAGCCATTCAAATCTGCTGTTGGTAAATCTAAACGGCGGGCGATTTCACCACTCACTTTGCGGCAGTCACTAGATGAGCGCGCCAAGCTCGAAGAACTGGCCTGTGGCAAGACGTTGAGCGCCTATATCCGTGCATGTAATTTTTCCGTAGAAACCAAACGGCGCAAGAAGCGACCCAAGAATGTGATTGAGGACAAAAAGGCCGCTGCCGAAGCGTTGGCTCTACTGGGGCAATCCCGGATAGCCAGCAATCTCAACCAGCTTGCCCATCATGCAAATATAAGTGCTTTGACTGTCGGTGCTGTTGAGAAGGAACAGTTTGCCGAGGCCAATGCGCATCTGGCGGCAATTCGTGGATTGCTGATGCAGGCGCTTGGTAAAGCGCACGCAGATTCTGGGCAAAGGGAGGCAAATAGCGCGGCCTCTCGCGTTGCTCGAACGCATTCATCGCCAGATGCTTCCAACCTGATCCGAAAGCGCGGGGCTTGATCCTTGAAGGCAATGAACGTGGATACGGCGCGGAGCTTGCCCGGCATTTGTTGAACCCGCGCGACACTGATCATGTCTCTGTGCATTCGCCGGCCGGTATTGTTGTGGATGATCTTTTTGGGGCTTTTGCCGAGGCTGAAGCGATCAGTCAGGCGACGCAATGTCAGAAAAATCTGTTCTCATTGTCGCTTGATCCACCGCCTGACCAGCCCGTGCCAGTCGACGTTTTTGAGGCGACGATACGAGATGTTGAACGCAAGCTTGGTTTGACGGGCCAGCCTCGCGCCATCGTGTTTCACGCGAAGAACGGTCGCCGCCATGCCCATTGTGTCTGGTCGCGGATTGACGGCGAGCGATCAACATTTCGCTCTTCAAGCGCAAACTGACGATACTTTCGCGTGACCTCTGTCTTACCCATGATTGGGAGATGCTGCAGGGGCTACGCGACGCCGCCAATCGCGATCCGTTGAATTTAAGACGCGCTGAGGCCGGATAGGCGAAAAGAATCAAGCGCGAACCGAAGGTGCAAAAGGCCATGTTTTGACGGTGTTGTGAGGCCTCGGATTCTCGCGTTTCATTTGCTGCCGCCCTCAAGGATCAAGGCTATGTGCTCGCGCGCGGCGACCGGCGCGGCTTTGATGCGGTGGATGGGGTTGGCAAAACTTGGTCGCTCTCGCGCCGGTGCGGGGTCAAGCCTGAGGACATGCGGGCGCGGCTTGGGCTTGAGAATAAATTACCGTCTGTTGATGTAGTACAAATCCAATTACCGGATATCCTAAAAAGGCCGAGCGACTTGGGAATACCGTTCTTGAGATTAGGCGCTTAAAGCTGGTCACAAAACAACGAAGCGAGCGCGAAGGCCAGCTTAAGGTGCAAGAATCTCGCCGTATTGCGTGGCTTTGAGGCGGAAGTCGAAGCGTTGGTGGTGCGAGATCGCGATGAACAGCAGGGCTTGATTGAGCGGCATTTCACTCAGCGCAATGACCTCAAGCGTGAAGCACAACAATCTGGCCTATCTGCGCATTTCGAGATTTCCATGCATCCCGATCCGCGTCAGAAACTGGTTCTGCCGCCTGATGATTTGCCGTTTAGCAAAGCACAACTCTCCCGAAACCCTGCGCTGATATTAGTATATATTTCAAAGAAGAAAGCCCAATTCAGCCGTGTTGATATTCTGCGTGAATTGGGAAAAAGAATTGATGATCCGTTTGATTTGTAAGCCGCAGCGCATGATGTGATGAAGTCGCCTGACTTGATCCGGGTGGACAGCAGCACAGGAGAATGGATATGAGCCAATCGGTAACGGAGACGTTCTGGTCGTTGATGAGGCTGGGATGATCGGCGCGCGCCAACTGGCGCGGGCTGCTTCCAAGCTGAATGATCTTGGTGCAAAGCCGGTTTTGGTCGGTGACCCGGACCAATTGCAGCCGATTGAGGCAGGCACGCCGTTCTGCAGGTGGGTGGAGCGACAAGGTGCGGCACAGCTCACAGAAACCCATTGCCAGCGTGAAGGTTGGCAAAAGCTGGCGTCGCGCAGCCTTGCCGATGGCCGTGTGCCGGAGGCCGTTGCGCAATATACCATGCAAGGAGCGGTGTCGCGGGTTGTGGATCGGGAAGCAGCTATTGAATCCTTGGTCGAGACCTACGCCATGGGCGCCGCTGCAAACGGCAACCCGACTTCCCGTCTTGCCTTTGCCCATAAGCGCAAGGATGTTCATGCGTTGAATCAGGTGCTTCGTGCAGTGGATGACTCGTCATCTGAATTGCTGTTCTCGACCGATACTGGCCAACGTGCGTTTGCCAATACAGACCGTATCGTATTCACCAGAAACGATAGGGATATTGGCGTCAAGAATGGGATGTTGGGGACAGCTTCAGCCGTAAGCGAACGCGAGATCGTTGAAACTCTTTATGGCGACAGCCCACGCACAATCAAGTTCGATCCCCATAAACCCCAGAGTTTTGACCACGGCTACGCCGTCACAATCCACAAATCGCAGGGTGCTACGCTTGAACGCAAGCAAAACGGGCGGCAGGTGGTGCAGAAAATGAAAGCCCGGATGCAGTCGGGGTATTGGGTAGCACGGCCCTGTGGTGGGCTATCGCTATGAGGCGATCAAAGGCCGAGGCAAAATGCTATTCCCGCATGAGCCGTTCGCTTCAGTCGTGCGCGAAGCCTATGAGGGCTATGCATCTGGCCGGTTTCAAACCCAAGCCGAGGTTCGGCGCTTCTTTGCGAGCTTTCCCGATTTTCCGCGCAACATGCGCGGCGTGTTCACCCAGCAGCGCGTCACCGATATTTTGACCCATCCGCTTTATACCGGCTACATCTGTAGCGAGACCTACGGGCTAAACTGGCTCAAGGGCCAACACGAGGCACTTCTCGGTTGAAGCCGTTGAGAAGGTGCAAGAGCGGCGGAAGGGCGCAGCAAAAGCCCCCAAGCGCAAAAACATCGGTAATGACTTTGCTCTGCATGGGATGGTGACCTGTTGCGACTGCGCTGTGCCGTTGCGTTCGTCGTAAGTCACAGGTCGCTCGAAGCCCTATGCATATTATTTGTGTCAGATAACAACATACGAAAGCTATGGCAAATCGATTCCGCGCGACAAATTGGAACGCGATATTGGCGATTTGATCAAAACCCTCCAACCGACCCAAGGGCTGTTCACGCCGGCCACCGCAATGTTTCGTCACGCATGGAATCTGCGTCGCGATCAGGCCACGGGTGTTGTCCAGTCAGGCAAGCGCAAGGTCAAAGACATTGAAAAACAAACAGATACCTTACTGACCCGCATCATGGACTCAACGAATACGATTCGTGATCGGCATGTATAAAGACAAGATCAGCAAGCTTGAGCAGCAGAAAATCAATCTGGCCGAACAAATGGCAAATCAATCAGAGCCGCAGGGTAGCTTTGAGGAAAACCTAAAACCGGTCCCCACATTCCTCGCAAACCCTTAGAAACTTTGGGAAACAGGGGACATTACCCACCGTGGAACCGTGCTCAAACTTGCCTTCGCAGACCG
This sequence comes from Paracoccaceae bacterium, assembly GCA_016764835.1. The sequence continues at coordinate 13,187 of JAESRD010000338.1, forward strand.
GATTGCATACTACCGGAATGAAGGGCTTAGAACCCATAAAATAGCGTTACCATTCAAAGCGTTAGGGGGAATGAAGCAGGGGGAGTCTGTTTTGGTGCCCAGGAGAGGACTTGAACCTCCACGTCCTTGCGGACACTGGCACCTGAAGCCAGCGCGTCTACCAATTCCACCACCTGGGCAGGCCGTGTGACGCGTGATTTACGGCCCCGGTGGAGGGGAGTCAACGGGGCAAAAGCGAAACCATGGCGAAAATGTTGGCTAATTTGGTGGTGGTTGGCCTTGGGGCGATATTTGCCTTGGGCGGTGGTGCTGGCAAAGCGACAGATTCGGTTCAGACCCGCACAAAAATTGGCCAAAGCTGTGCAAATGCGACAATATTTCACGATAATGGCCAAAACGAACAAAGTCAGAGGCGGGTTTGCACCTTGTTTGTCCTTCAGTGGCATTCTAAA
>JAESRD010000339.1 GCA_016764835.1 Paracoccaceae bacterium
AAGGCAAAGGCGGCGGCGTGGCTTTCAGGAAAACCGTAATCGGCAAAGCCTTCGATTTGCTTGAAGCAGCGCTCGGCGAAATCGCGCTCATAGCCGCGTTCCACCATCCCCTCCACCATCTTCACCTGAAAATTGCCGATGGTCCCCATTTTACGAAAGGTCGCCATGGCGCGGCGCAACTGATCCGCTTCTGAGGGCGTAAATCCCGCCGCGACAATGGCAATTTTCATGGCCTGCTCCTGAAATAGCGGCACGCCATTGGTTTTCTCCAGCACCCGGCGGAGTTCCTCCTTGGGATAGTCCACCGTCTCGATCCCATCGCGGCGGCGCAGGTACGGATGCACCATATCCCCCTGAATAGGCCCGGGCCGGACAATGGCCACCTCAATCACCAAATCATAGAATTTGCGCGGTTTCAGGCGCGGCAGCATCGACATCTGCGCCCGGCTCTCCACCTGGAAAACGCCAATTGTATCGGCCCGGCATAGCATATCGTAGACATGCGGGTCTTCTTCCGGCAGGGTCGCGAGGGTATAGGTGAGGCCGTAATGAAGGCGCAGCAAATCAAAGGCTTTACGGATGCAGCTCAGCATCCCCAGGCCCAGCACGTCGATTTTCAGGATGCCGAGGGTATCGAGATCATCCTTGTCCCACTGCACAACGGTGCGATCCGCCATGGCGGCATTTTCCACGGGTACCAGCTCTTCCAGCGGTCCTTCGGTAACGACAAAGCCACCCACATGCTGCGATAAATGGCGCGGAAAACCGAGCAGCTCCCGCGTTAATTTGTGCGCCAGCCGGATATTGGGCGCGGTCGGGTCCAACCCAGCCTCCCGAACCTGCTGTTCCTGAATATCCTCATCCTTGCTGCGCCACAGACTTTTCGCCAGCACCGTGGTGGTATCCACAGATAAACCTAGCGCCTTACCGACCTCGCGGATGGCCATTTTAGTGCGAAAGCTGATGACTGTTGCCGCCAACCCTGCCCGGTCGCGGCCATATTTGGCATAGATATACTGGATAACCTCTTCGCGGCGTTCATGTTCAAAATCCACATCGATATCGGGAGGCTCGCCGCGCGCCGCCGAGATAAAGCGCTCAAACAACAACTCCGACTTCACCGGATCGATAGAGGTAATCCCGAGACAAAAGCAAATGGCCGAATTGGCCGCCGAGCCCCGCCCCTGACAAAGAATTCCCTGACTGCGGGCAAAGCGGACAATGTCATAAACAGTCAGGAAATACGGCGCAAACTCCAGCTCCGCCACCAGATTGATCTCATGGGTGAGTGTCTTCATAACCCCTTCGGGCATACCGCCCGGAAATCGGTCTGCGGCCCCGAGCCAGGTGAGGCGCACCAGCTCACTTTGCGGATCCTTGCCGCCATACCCGCTTGTCGGATATTCGTATTTTAATTCATCAAGGCTAAACTGGCATTGATCGGCAATGGCGAGGCTTGCCGCCAAAGCCTCGGGCCAGTCGGCAAACAGCGCCGCCATTTCTGCGGGCGTTTTTATATGGCGCTCCGCATTCATGAAAAGCCGATGGCCCGCCGTCTCCACCGTGCAGCCTTCGCGAATGCAGCTCAACACATCCTGCAACGGCCGCCGCGCCGCCACATGGGCATGAACATCATTGGTGGCCAATAGGGTCAAGCCCTGCACCGTTGCCAGATCGGCAAGCGCCGCAATGCGGTGCTGATCATCCCCGCGATACAAATGATGGGCGGCAAGATAGACCTCTCCCGCCGCCACTGCTTTAACAGCCGCGATCCAGTCTTTAAACGCGTCCTCTTCCTCATCGGGTGGCAACAGCACAACGATCTGGCCTTCTGCGTACACGGAAAAATCGTCAAGCTCCAGATAACAACTGCCTTTTTCCGCCCGCCGCCGCCCCAAAGTGAGCAAGCGACATAAGCGCCCATAGGCCTGCCGGTCCTTTGGATAGACAAGCAGGCTCCGGCCATTCATAAAATCCAGCCGCAGCCCGATAATCAGCTGAACATGGGCGTCCTTCGCGGCGCTATGGGCGCGGACAATCCCGGCGAAACTGTTGCGATCGGTGATTGCCACCGCGGACAGCCCGCGCGCGGCTGCGGCCAGCACCATCTCGCCCGGATGGCTCGCGCCTTCCAAAAAGGTGAAATTGCTGGTGACCTGCAGTTCCGCATAGGCAGGAGACCCCGCGCCCTTTTTACGCAAAGAGGCCATGCATATACCAATCCTGACTTTGCCTCTCTTCGCCGCGAACAGAGGCGGTAAAGACCCAGAAACGCTGCCCCGTCTGCGCTCGCAGCCGAAAATAATCACGGGTCTCCAAAGCCAGCCGCCACCATTCGGGAGAGATTCGCTCCGGCCCCTCCAGCGCGGCCACGGCCCCCGCCTCTCGCCGCCAGGCATATTCGGCAGCACGGGGGCCATCGAAAATCATTTTCATACGCTCCGGCACCGGTAGCAGCCGTAAAGGACGGGGTTGCCGCTGTGGCCAGGAAAGTGTCGAGGGAGGCGTCATGGCCCGAACCGCCGGAAAGGCCCGCGTCGGGTCATGGCTCTCAAACGGGATCAGGCGCAGGACATTCGGCGTCCCAATCCGGCTTTCGAGGCGATCCACCAACTGCCCCAGAGACTGCTGCATATCCGAGTGCGAAATATCCCGCGTCATAGCCATTGTGCTCGGCCTTGACAGCATATTGCCAAAACCGGTCTGCTGCCCGCGATATATCTCGACTTGCAAGGCAGAGAAAATCATCACATCGACCCCAAAGCCAATCTCGATGTCCGGGAGTTCTTCGGCCAACAATCGAATCATATGCTGCGCGTCCCGGCTGGCGACACTGGTGCCGACGATAAGGCGGACCACCTGACCATCAGACCGGTACAAGGCCAGCTCCAGTTTGCGTGCGCCTTTTGAATGCTTTTCAAGCTGCCTACACAGCTCAATAGCGAGCCTTTCGGCAGCGGCCTCGATATCCGCCAAATGGCCGATGGGGTCAGGCCAGGCAAGACGCGTTCGAAACGGCGCGGTAGGCCGCAGCGGCGAAATCGGTTCCGCCTCGCGCCCCGCGATCTGATCCAGCCGCTGCAAGAGAAGCCGGCCAAACCGTAATTCCAACGGCGCCCGGGGCAGCTCATATAAATCGGATATCCGGCGCAAGCCCACTTTCTCAAGGCTGGCCACCGTGCGCTCTTCCAGCCGCAAGGCGCTGATGGGCAAATCGACCATAAAGGCAGGCCCCGAACCGGGGTCGACAATCTTCCACCCTTGCCCAGAAAACCGCGCGGCCGCCCAGGCAACAGCGGGCTGGTCTGCTAATCCAAAGTGGGCCGCTATCCGCATTTTTTTAAATTCGGCCGCCATCAGCGCCAGCATCTTTTGCTCCCCGCCAAACAGATGCGCAACGCCGGTAATGTCAAGGCGAACGCCCTGACCACCATCTGTGGCACACCAGGGGCTGAACCGGCCGCACCAATCGGCCAGCCCATGTAACCTGTCAGCATCCTGCTCCGGGCTGGCCGCCGC
>JAESRD010000340.1 GCA_016764835.1 Paracoccaceae bacterium
AGCGGCTGGCAGCAGGAACATCGGGTTGACTGAGCCCAGCTCGCCAAAGAACGGGATCGGCTCTGGCCGTGCGGCGCAAAGGTCAAACAAGGCGCGCCCACCGGCCAGCGAGCCGGTAAAGCCCACGGCTTTAATATTTGGGTGCTGCACCAGAGCGCTGCCAACGGCACGGTTGCCGCCTTGGATATTTGAGAAAATACCCGGATGCATGCCGAGCTTCTTGATCGCGGCGGCAATGGCTTCCGAGATCACTTCGCCCGTGCCGGGATGGGCCGAATGGCCCTTGACCACAACGGGACAACCAGCCGCCAAAGCGGCGGCGGTGTCGCCACCCGCAGTTGAGAAGGCCAGCGGAAAGTTGGATGCGCCAAACACCGCAACCGGGCCGATTGGCAGCTGCATCATGTGCAGTTCAGGCCGGGGCAGGGGCGCGCGGTCTGGCAGAGCGTCATCGTGGCGACGGTCAAGATATGCGCCGCTTTCAATATGTGTCGCGAACAGCCGCAGCTGGCCGGTGGTGCGGCCGCGCTCGCCCTCAAGACGGGCCTCTGGCAGGCCAGACTCAGCGCTGCCCACGGCGGTAATCGCGGCACCGCGTGCCTCAATCTCATCGGCAATAGTGTTGAGCAAAAGCGCCCGCTCGGCCCGGCTAGAATAGCCAAAAGACCAAAACGCGTCTTCAGCCCCCGCACAGGCCGCATCAACATCAGCCACCGTGCCAGCGTAGAATTCGCGCGCGTCGCCATGGGCGGGCTGCGAGAAAAAAGTAGCGTCGCCGCCAACCCATTCGCCGGCGATCAGGTGTTTTCCAATAGTCATAATGTTCTCCAATTAAAGCAGGTCGCGCGCGGCGAGGTTGCGCATAAGGTGGCTGGCGCCAAAGGTCCAAGGGGTACATTCGGTAGACAGGCGCACAGTGTTTTGCAGCGCGCCAAGGCCGGGCGCTGAGATAGTGACGATATCGCCCAGCTTATGGGTAAAGCCGCCGCCGGGGGTGTCGCGGTCATCTGTCGGGGCAAAAAGCGTGCCGAGAAACAGCATAAGCCCGTCAGGATATTGATGATGTCGGCCAAGGGTTTGGGCGACAAGATCGGCCGGGTCGCGGCTGATTTGGTTCATTGATGAAGCGCCGTTCATAACATAGCCCTCGGGTCCTACAACCCGTAGCGTTAGCTCAGCTTGGCGCACATCATCAAGGCTGTAGCTGTCGTCAAACAGCCGAATGAACGGGCCGATGGCGCAGGACGCGTTATTGTCTTTGGCCTTTGACAGCAACAAAGCCGAGCGGCCCTCAACATCGCGCAGGTTCACATCATTACCAAGGCTGGCGCCGACAATGCGGCCATCGGAGGCGACGCAAAGCACGATCTCAGGCTCGGGGTTGTTCCATGTCGAGATGGGGTGCAGGCCGATCTCGGCCCCGGTGCCCATTGACGACAACACTTGGCCCTTGGAGAAAACCTCTGCGTCAGGGCCAATGCCAACCTCAAGATATTGCGACCAGAGGCCCTCTTTGATCAGCACTTCTTTGGCCTGCGCTGCGGCCTCAGAGCCGGGCACGATGTCGCGCAATGTCGCCCCCATTGCTTCGCCTATCTTGCTGCGAATAGCGGCGGCGCGGGCCGGGTCACCGGCGGCTTTTTCCTCGATCACCCGCTCAACCATCGAGCCTGCAAATGTCACGCCACAGGCCTTGATCGGCTGTAGGTCGCAAGGGGCCAGCAGGTGAATATTGGCCTGGTCAATCGGGGCGGTGGCGATCTCGTCCAGCGAACCAAGGTCAGTGCCGGGGGCTGTGCGCACATAGCCCGCAGGGTCGCTCATTTCGGCAATGTCGCGCATGGTAGGTGCTGCTTTGGCGGTGATATCCACCAACCGCCCGTTGCGCAGCGTGACCACACCGGGGCCGTCCGCATCGGGCAGCCAAACGCGGCCAACAAAGCATCCGCCCATTTTGTCACTAAAGCCCATTTTGTCACTAAAGACAGTATCGTCATCAAAGATCAGCGTCATTTCAGGGCCTTTAGCTTTCGGGGTTAAGATCAAGAAGTTCGACAAAAAGCGCCGAATGGTCAAGCGCGCCGTGGCCCAGCTCATCCGTTAACCGGGTAAACCGGGCGCGCACCGCCTCAATAGACGGCAGGTTCAACCCCAGCTCTTTGGCTTCAGAACTGATATTATTCAGGTCTTTGAGCTGCACCCAAGCATGGCCACCGGGGGCAAAATCGCGCTTTTCCATCCGCGCGCCATGTTGCTGCAAGATGACGCTGTCAGCAAAACCACCCTTGAGCGCGTCACGCACAGCTGCAAGGTCTGCGCCGCCGCGTTCTAGCAGCAACATCGCCTCGGCCACAGCGCCAATGGTCACAGCGACAATGCCCTGATTGGCCAGCTTGGCCAAATATCCAGCACCGCGCCGGCCCACCCGCACAGGACGGCCCATGGCGGCCAGCACGGGCTCAGCCCGCTCAAACACGCCGCGCGCGCCGCCAGCCATAATCGCCAGCGTTCCCGCCTGCGCCCCCTTGGTGCCGCCAGAAACCGGCGCGTCTAAGTATGACAGGCCCAACTCGTCGAGATGTGCGCCAAGCCTGCGGCCCTCTTCGGGGCGGATCGAGCTCATATCGACCAGCGTTACACCGGGGGCCATGGCCGCTGCCGTGCCGTTTGTGACCATCAGGTCGAGCACTGCCGCGCCATCGGTCAACATAGTGATGACAATTTCTGCGCCATGCACCGCGGTGGCAGCGCTGGTGGCCACCTCTATGCCGTAACCGGCCAAGGGCTGCGCCTTATCAGGGCTGCGGTTCCAAACACTCAGCTCATGGCCAGCCTTCGCCAGACATTTTGCCATTGGTACGCCCATAAGGCCGGTTCCAAGAAGTGCTACTTTCATACGAAATCCCCCTTCTGATTGCGAACATATCGCATTGCTAGATATTGTCAGGCAATATAGCCTGACATTAACGCGACGCAACCAGCAAGATGACAGCCCCGGGAGGCCCCGCCATGAGCAAGAGTGAAACCCCAAAGGTAAAACTGCGCTCTCGCGCTTGGTTCGACAACCCAGATGCGCCTGAGATCACAGCACTCTACCTTGAGCGTTACCTCAACTATGGGCTGTCGCTCGACGAGCTGCGCTCTGGTAAACCGATCATTGGCATCGCCCAAACTGGCTCCGACCTGTCGCCCTGTAACCGCCACCACCTAGAGCTGGCCAAACGTGTGCGCGAAGGTATCCGCGAGGCGGGTGGCATAGCCATGGAATTCCCGGTATTGCCGATCCAGGAAACCGGTAAACGCCCCACGGCCATGATCGAACGCAACCTTGCCTATCTCGGCTTGGTCGAATCGCTACATGGCTACCCGATTGACGGCGTCGTGCTGACCATCGGCTGTGACAAAACCACGCCCGCTTTGCTGATGGCCGCAGCCACGGTCAACATTCCGGCAATCGCGCTCTCGGTCGGCCCCATGCTCAATGGCTGGCATAATGGCAACCGCTCCGGCTCGGGCACCATCGTTTGGGAGGCCCGCAAGCTCTTGGCCGCCGGTGAGATCGACGATGAGGGCTTTGTCGAAATGGCCGCCTCCTCGGCTCCGTCCACCGGCTATTGTAACTCAATGGGCACGGCCAGCACCATGAACTCGCTGGCCGAAGCGCTGGGCATGCAGCTGCCCGGCTCGGCGTCCATCCCCGCGCCTTACCGCGAACGTGGCGAATGGTCGTATCTTACAGGCAAACAGATTGTCGAGATGACATTGGCCGACCGCAAACCCTGCGAGATAATGACCCGCGAGGCGTTCGAGAACGCGATCGTCGTCAACTCAGCCATTGGCGGCAGCACCAACGCGCCGATCCACCTTGTGGCCATGGCCTGCCATGCGGGCGTCGAGCTGACCTTCCAAGATTGGCAAGATGTCGGCCACCATATTCCGCTACTGGTAGACATGCAGCCCGCTGGCAAATATCTGTCGGAAGATTTCCACCGCGCCGGCGGTATCCCCGCCGTGATCGGCCAGCTGCTAGAGGCCGGGCTTATCCCGCACCCCGATGCGCTGATGGCCAATGGTAAGACACTGGCCCAGAACTACACCGGCCAAAAAGCCACCAACACCGACGTGATCCGCCCGGTCGATGCACCGATGGTCAAAGATGCAGGCTTCCTGCACATGACCGGCAACCTGTTCGACAGCGCTATCATGAAAACCAGCGTCATCGACGCTGAATTCCGTGATCGCTATCTGTCCAACCCCGATGACCCCGACGCCTTCGAAGGCCGCGCCTTTGTCTTTGACGGGCCAGAGGATTTTCACAAAAAGATCGATAACCCGGCTTTGGGCGTTGATGCCAACTCGATATTGGTCATGCGCGGCGCTGGGCCGCTTGGCTATCCGGGCGGCTCCGAGGTCGTCAACATGCGCCCACCCGCCTATCTGATCAAAGCCGGGATCGAGGTTCTGCCTTGCATCGGCGATGGCCGCCAGTCGGGCACATCAGGCTCGCCGTCTATCCTCAACGCCTCGCCAGAAGCGGCGGCGGGCGGCAACCTCGCTATCTTGCAAGACGGTGACATGCTGCGGATTGACCTGAAAAAGGCCACTGTTACATGGATGGTTGACGAGGCCGAGATCGCCGCCCGCCGCGCCACGCTTGAGGCGGCAGGCGGCTACGATATCCCCGCCAGCCAGACCCCGTGGCAAGCCTATTTCCGCCAGCATGTGAAGCAGTTCTCAGCTGGCATGGTGCTCGATAATGCCGCCGAGTTTCAGGACATCGCCCATAAAGGGCTGCCGCGCGACAACCACTAGATGGGCCAAAAAGTCCATATACCGCGCTACCGGTTGGCCGCTGATCAAATCGTCGCCATGATCAGCGCCGGGCAGCTGCGCCCCGGTGACCGGATGCCAACTGACCGCGAGCTGGTTGAGCAGCTCAGCGTTAGTCGGGCCACCGTGCGTGAGGCGATGATAGCGCTTGAAGTGCGCGGCTATGTCGAAACCCGGTTTGGCTACGGCGCGCGGGTCGCCACTGTGCTGCCTGTTGAACATGGCGGCGAGGCCGCCCCCCTTGCCGCACCGGGTTTTTTCGAGCTGGTCGAGGCCCGGCTGCATGTTGAGGGCCTCATTGCCCGGCTGGCCGCCGCGCGGATAAATGATGCCCAGCTTGACCACCTAGAAGAGCTGGCCGAGGCCCCGGCGCGGCGTGGCCTGACACCATATGAAATAACCGAACTCGACCGCAGCTTTCATCTCTGCCTTGCCAAGACGGCACAAAACTCAGTGCTCACACAGGTGGTTGAAGAGTTTTGGCGGCTGCGCAGCCAGTTTCCGCAATGGGCCAAGGCACATAACCTGATCCAGCCAAATGGCATCGCGATCTATCTGCGCGACGAACATGTTGGCATCGTCAACGCCTTGCGCGCCCGCAACCCGGCAGCGGCCGAGGCCAAAATGCAGCAGCATTGCCGCAACTTTGGCCAGACCTTGCTGGAAAACTGGCACCGCTATGAGGGCCAGACCGGTGAAGAGCCCGAGCGCTGACGGCGGCTAAAGCAGGTCTTTGACGATTTGCGCCAAACCCGCGGCCAAACCGGCATGATCAGCCGGGCTGAGATGTAGCGCATCGCCGTGATCAAGCACGCCAACTTTGCTGGCATCAAAGAAGCCTACCTTATGCTCAACTGCAATCGCCGCAAAAACCCGCGCCAGATCATGTGATTTCTCGATCGCATCACCGCCAATCATCTGATCGTCGCGTCTGCCTTCGCCAACCGGCACAGGGGCGACGATGACGATCTTGATGTCGGGCCCCAGCGTTTCGCGGATATCCTTGATCAAAAGCGCGTTGCCGCGGCCAATATCTTCGGAGCTGACACTAAAACGGCTCTTTAGATCATTGGTGCCGAGCATCATGATCACCAGATCAAGCGGGTCATGGCTCATCAGACAGGGGCGCAAATAGTCGCGGCCATTGCGAAACGGCTCATAGGGGTCAGTTAACACGGTGGTTCTGCCGCCTAACCCCTCTTCGATAATGGTATATTCAGCGCCAAGCAGTTGGGCCAAAGCGCCGGTCCAACGCACAGATGCGCCAAGCCGGGGGCCACCTTCAGGGTCGGCGCCATAAGTATTGCTGTCGCCATAACAAAGGATGCGTTTCACGGTCATTTCATGTCTCCGGGCAAGGGATATTGCTTTGCCGAGAGTTTTGCCGCTCCGTGGGGCGGGATCAATGCCAAGATGTGAAACAGGGAAAAGTTTATGGCTGCTGTGGCTGGTGACTTTGTCTGCCTGTGCGCCACGGTATTATTTTGTGAAACGGCGGCGCCTGCCGGCAAGGCGATAATTGCACCGGGGTGATCATCGGGCTGCAAAGCTTGGCGCAAAGGGCCAGCGCTATTTTTGCGGTCGCAGGTGGTGTATCAGGGTCTGCGGCGCGAACGGTCGCAGGCCCAGATATTGTAGTTTAGATCAGATAGCTGCCTGAGCTGTTGCCCGGACTGTTGCCTGTGATGGGGTTGTTACGCGACCACCTATGCGGGATTTAACCCAACGCTTCATTGCCAGAAAGCCATTGCGCATTGTGTCGGCGCGCAATTGACGTGCTTCGGCCATTATGCGGGCCATGTCTTTGGGGTCATTACTATTTACAAGTGCCATTTTTTTCTCCACGGCGTTGTGAGACCTCTAGATAGGGCTGCTTGACCGTGGTGAAAACCGACAAATGCTGCAATGCCGCATTGCGCGGAGCGCATGGTTGCCAGTAATGCGGAGCGCATGGTTGCCAGTAATGCGGAGCGCATGGTTGCCAGTAATGCGGAGCGCATGGTTGAGAAATCCGCGCAGCGCAAGGTCGGGGTTGGCGCACAGCGCCTGCTGCTCGGGCCACCCGTCCGGCTAGGGGCGGCCGATCCGCTTTGCCATTGGCTGCGCGCTTAGCCCATGGGCAATGATCGACAGACAGACCGTCATCGACATACAGGCCAACAATTCATCTTCGCCCGGCAGGTTAAACTCTTCGAGCATGATGACGCAAAACAAGATAGAGGCCAGCCCGCGCGGGCCAAACCAGCCCAAAAACAGCTTTTCGCGCGTCGCCAGCCCCGTGCCCGCCAAGGCCAGCCAAACTGGCAGAATGCGAATGACAGTCAGAAAGCCAACCGCTGTCGCCAGACTTTGCCATGTGCCATGCGCCAGCCCGACCGGCAGCAGCACAGCGCCAAAGACCAAAAACGACGCCATCGTCAGCATCTGTCCCTCGCCTTCCATAAACTCAGAGATGAAGTGAATGTTGTGCCGGTAGACATTGCCAAAGACGGCACCGGCGACAAATGCTGACAAAAAGCCATTGCCGCCCAGCACTTCTGCCAGCAAGAATGCGGCAAATGCAGCGCCAGTAAAAACCAACCCGGTGCTGGTTTCTTCTGTCATCTTGGCGTCATTGGCTTTGTCGAGTGCCACGGCGACAAGCCAACCGACCAGCGCCCCGGCCACAGGCCCAACACCCACCTGAATGATTGACGCGCGCAGCAGCCCGGCATTATCCGGGCCAGCCATCTCGCTGACAGCAATAACTGCGCCCAACAGCACGAAGGGCAGCGCCAGCCCATCATTTAGCCCGCTCTCAATATTGACCGTTTGGCGCAGGCGCTCCGGCACATCGGGGCTAGAGGTCACGGTCTGGCCAAGGGCGGCATCGGTTGGCGTAAGTACAGCAGCCGTCAGCAGCGCCATGCCCAGCCCCCAGCCCGGAAACAGCAGGCTAATGAACAAAGTACCAAGCCCAATGGTCAGCGGCATACCGATCAGCAACATGCGGACAGGCACCTGCCAGCTCATGCCCAAAACATGACGCCGCACATGGCTGGCATCGGCAAACAGCACCAAAATCAGCGTGACTTCGGCGATGAGCCGCACCGCGGCATGCCCCTGTTCGCGGCCAAGCCCTAAGCCACCCAGGCCGGTGAGCGGCTCAGACAGCGCAAAGCCAAGCGTGGTAAACAGCATTGGCATGGTGATGACAGAGCGGCTCAACCGCCCCGAAGCCAGAGAATAAAGCATCACCGCCACAGATATGATCAACAAAATGACGGTAATTTGCATGGTTAATTGGTCCTGCCCGGCTTTCTGGCATATTCTACACAGGGCCGAAGCCGCGCCCGTTTAGGATAGCCGTGTTGCGACTATCTTATGGGTACTTGGCCTGAAGAAAAGGTGAAACCCCCAGTGCCCTAACCTATGGCCGCAACCTCTGCCGCACTCGCCTCTGCCCCCCGCGCCTGCAAAGTCTCCAGCGCCTCAACCAGTGCAGCCACAAACACGGCATTCCCCGCCAGCGCGGGCGAAAACACTTGGCGTAAGGCCAGATAACTGGCGACGGTGCCAGAGGCGCTTTCGGCCCAACACGCGGCGAGCCTTTCGGCTAAAGGATCACGCACGTCGATCGCCGCGCTGTCTAGACCATGCCCAGACGTATACTGTATCCACCCGGCGACCGCCAAGATCAGCCCTGATGGCACGCGCCCAGCGGCGAGGTTTTCAGAGATTGTCCCCAGCAACCTTTGCGGCAGTTTCTGCGAGCCATCCATGGCAATCTGCCATGTGCGGTGCTGAATGCCGGTATTGGCATAACGGGCAAAGAGTGCATCGGCATATTGGCCCAAATCAGCGCCGGGCGGCGGCGATAGTACCGGGATAATCTCGTTCTGCCAAAGGTGCTTGGCATAAGCCGCCAGAGCCGGGCGGCTCACCGCTTCCGATATCGTCTCAGCGCCAGCCAAATAGCCAATATAGGCCAGCGATGAATGCGTGCCGTTCAAACAACGCAGTTTCATATGCTCATATGGGGTCACATCGCTCACCAGCTCGACGCCAACCGCGCCAAGATCGGGCCGCAGCCCGCCGACGAATGTATCTTCAACCACCCATTGGCGAAACGGTTCATGCATCACCGGGGCTTCGTCTCTAAACCCGGTAAGGGCGGTTGTTGTGATGATATCTTCGGCCGTGGTCGCCGGTACAATCCGGTCAACCATCGACGATGGAAATGCCCCTTCAGCCGAGATCCAATCGGCCAAGCCGGGGTCGATCTGCGCAGCCAGCTCCAGCACCAACCCGCGCAGCAGCTTACCGTTTTCGGGGATGTTGTCACAAGACAGCACCGTGAACGCCTTGCCACCGCTGCCGCGCCGCGCCGCCAATGCGCGGGTTATGAAACCAATGGCCGAGGCCGGGCGGGCCGGATCAGCCAGAAAACCGAGTAAAAATCTAAATAAGGCGAGTTGTTCAAAGCTATCAGCCATGGCAAAGCCAACACA
>JAESRD010000341.1 GCA_016764835.1 Paracoccaceae bacterium
CGTTGGCCGCGCAGCTTGAGGCGCAGGGCTGGCATTGTGTGTTGGTGGACCGCAATATTACAGGGTTGGAGCTATCCAGCAGCTGCACACCTGTTGCTGTAGACCTCACCGACCAAACGGCGCTGGAACGCGCGGCGGCGCAGATAATCGCGGCCCGCCCGTCTATTGATATGGTGATTTACAATGCGGGTGTGTCGCAAATTGCCCCGTTTGAGGAGGCAGACGCCGATAGCCACAGACGGGTGTTTGACATCAACTATTTCGCCGCGGTCGACATGGCGCGACTTTTTCTGCACCCGATCCGCAAAAGCCGCGGTACGCATATAGCAATTTCTTCGGTCGCTGGTTTTGCCCCCTTATATGGCCGCACTGCCTATGCCGCCTCGAAACATGCGGTGCAGGGTTTCTTCTCAACACTTCGGTCTGAAGAAGCGCCGTTCAATGTCCGCTGTGTGATCGCCGCCCCCAGTTTCATCGCCACCAATATTGGTAATGTCGAGCGAACAGCCGACGGGATCCTGCGCCCCGGATCCGCAGCGGATGGGGTGGATTACATGACAGCCGAAGCCGCCGCTAAAGTAATCCTTCGCGGGGTGCACAAAGGGCAAGATTTCATACCTGTGGGCCGTGTGGCGCGACTTGCATCATTGCTGATGCGTGTGTCGCCCAAACTATACCAGCGGTCGATGCTGCGCAGAATGCGCGCCGACAAGCTGGCGAAGTAGACGCATTTAGCGGCAGGCCCCTTAGCCTTTTCTTTCCTAAGTCTCACGGCAACTCAAAGTTAAGGACAGGTACGGTGATTGGATGGAAAAGTCTAAATTTTGCATTCAATTTCTTGGCTTATGGGTTTTCCGGTACCTTCTCCAACCGAAGGTGCCGGATTTTAGGTGAGTGTTGCTCCTGCTTCTCAAATTTCAGAGGAAAACCCATCCACGTAGCCGGTGCTTAAAGGTTGCTGCTGCGATGACCAAAAGCGCAACAATGCACCAGCCAACGGTAAGGCCAAAAATCCAGGCCAAGGATCCCGAAGGCGCGATAACAGCGACCAGACCGGCTGCACCAATTGCGGCACGCACAGGCCAGGCAAGGGGCTGTATGCACCAACCGCCGAAGGCCACGGCCCAGAGCGAGGTTGAGATGAGCAATCCCAAGGCGCCGAGGGCGATAGTGCCGATTGAGCCTTGCCCCAAAATGCCTAAGTCGAACACGAACCCAAAAGGTATGAAGAAAGCAACGAGGCTAAATCCGAAGGCGGAGATACTTGTTTTGACGGTTGATGCCTTGCCCACTGCGGCGGCAGCGAAAGAGGCGAGTGCCACTGGCGGGGTAACCATCGACAACACACAATAGTAGAATATGAAAAAATGGGCGGCCAGAGGTTCAACGCCAAGGTTTTGGATTGCAGGCGCGAACAGGACCGCGCCGATAATATAGGCCGCGACAGTGGGTAACCCCATACCCATGATGATGCACCCGACCATTGCCAGCGAGAGGGATGCGTAGATTGATCCCTCTGATAGATTGACGAGGGAGCTGGCGAATTTTAATGCAAGATTTGATTGGACGGCAACAGCGATTACAATGCCGATTGCGGCTATGGGGACTGCAACCTCCGCGGCTTGCCGTGGCGCTTCGCGAAGTGCTTCGGTGATTTCTGAAATACCAATACGTGTGGTTTTGCGGGCAAAAGGTACAATAAGTGAGGCGAGTGATGCGGCAACAGCCGAAAGTGCGGCTGAGTAACCGGTGACCAATAACCCAATCAACAATAGCGGTGGTAGTATCAGATGGATGCGCGGCATAAGAGGCGCTGTTGCGTTGACCTCTGCGCGGGTCAATGCGCGAATACCATCTCGGCGCGCGCCAAGATCAACGACCAGAAAGAGCGCAAGATAGAATGCTAAAGCTGGGATCAATCCGGCCAGCGCCAATTCCGCATATGGCATGCCAAGTAGCTCGGCCATGATGAAGGCCGCGACCCCCATGACCGGCGGCATGAGTTGGCCGCCCGTTGATGCGATCGCTTCGAGGCCAGCGGCGCGGTAGTCTGGAAACCCAGTGCGCTTCATCAAGGGGATGGTGAATACCCCGGTTGAGACCACATTGGCGACCGCAGAGCCAGAGATAGACCCCATCAAAGATGAGCCAATGATGGCGGCTTTGGCGGTTCCGCCGGTGGTGCGGCCTGCGACGCGAATTGCAAGATCGATGAAGAGTTGGCCCCCTCCGACGGCGCCATAAAAAGCGCCAAAAAGGATGAAGTAGAAGATAAAGTTTACTGAGGTCGAGGTGGTTATTCCGAGCACGCCAGCTGTCGACATGGTGCTGATTTCGATTGCTGAATCTAAGGGAAACCCTCGAAACCCAAGCCATCCGGGAAGCATATTGCCCCAAAACGCGTAGGCGATGAACGCGGCCAAAACGTATACTAAGATCATCCCCACTGCTCTGCGCGCGCCTTCCAGCAACAAAGCGACAAGGCCAACGCCGGCAATGATATCGATCATGAGGATCGGATCTACGTTTTCCATTCGGGTTGTTAGGCGGTCAAATTGCAGCAAATAATATGCACAGATGGCGGCCGCTGAGAGGACCAAAATGGCGTCAATGGCAAAGCAAAGCCAGCTTGGAATGCGGCTGCTTGTCAAAGGCTTGTATAAAAACAACAACACTAACGCTGTTACCAGATGGATAGGACGGGCAAAGAGCGGTTGTTGTGGTGAGAACAGCAACCATATCTGAAATGCTATGAAGGCGCAGCCTATGGTGAAAGCCAAAAAGCGAATGGCAGAGTGTTGCGGGCCAGTGATCATGAGCGGCTCCTCAGAGACGTGATGTGTCGGAATTGGTGTAGGAAGCGATGGCGGCCTGTGCCGCCATCGAGGAGAAGATGTGCTTATTCGATAAGGCCTATTTCACGGTAGTAACGTTCTGCGCCAGCGTGAAGTGGAATGCCGGTATTGATAACTGTCCAAGCCTGACTTGGGTCAAACCGCGACCAAGCGCCATGTGAATTTTTGAGAGCCTCGGCATTTTCTATTAATGCCTTGGTAATCAGATAGGCGGTCTCATCATCCAATGCAGTGCTTGCAATGAGAACAGTTCCGAGATTGGCGCCAATAGTGCCTGCGTCGCCTTGGCCTTCAAACCACGGCCCATAGCTGCCAATTGTCAGTCCATTATCAGCCGCGACGGCTTCCATCCCGTCTGGAAGATCAAGAAACTGTACGGGTACGGTCAAGGCGACCTCGGTGATGGTTGGGTGCCCTCTCAGCATCGTATCGATATATATATCAGCATTGTTATTGCGCATTTGATCCGCAATTTGACCGGCGCCAACTTGGATAATGTCGCCGCCATTTGCGCGGATTTCGTCGGCGCTTGTCCCAACAGATTCAAAGATCATAGCGGCGACGGGAACAGCCGACGAGCCGACTGGTTTCATTAAAACACGAATAGGGTCTGTGGATGTCAGAAGTTGTTCTAGGTCTGTCGTGCCGCGGCTATCAAGAAAATCTTGGCGTGCAATTACCCCAACATAAACCGAGTTTAGACCGCCCACGAGCGCGCGGATATCGGGTGCCGAACGGCCATCATAGACATCGGCACCCTCATAGGCCCAAACTGCGCTGGCAACGTTCGACAGAGCGATTTCAGCATTGCCAGCTTGAACGACCAGAGGGTTTGCAACGCCACCACCACGGGCAATCACTTCAACTGAATTGGCACCGAGGATTGGCTCGATGATCTGTTCAAGCGTCGCGGCAAAGATATACCAAGCAGAGCCCTCACGCATGGCGCCGATACGGATATCTTGGGCTGATATGGCTGTTGACGTGATGCCGATTAGAGCGGTGGCAATGGTTAGATTGCGGATGACTTTCGTGAACTTCAAATACATGTTTTTTCCTCCCATGTGGTGTATTCCCCCGCCATAACGGCGAGGGAAATAGTCTAAAGTGCGGCCAAAACCTTTTCGTCAATGCGGCCAATTCCAGCGGCATCAAACGCGGCAAAAATTTCCTCTTCCGCTTCGGCACCCAGATCTTTTAGCGGCTCACGAATGGTCGCGTGATCTAGCAGGCCGCGCTTTACAAGACCCAACTTGAGGGCGACGGTGCCCTCCATATGCGAGCCTCGATGATAAACGGCGCGGGTGACGGGCAGCAGTTGCTCAAAAACTTTGCGGGCTTGCGGGTAATCCTGAGCCTTGCCAGCTTTGATGAGTTCTATCAGCAGCTCTGGGGCAATGTTGCCATAGCCAACCAAGAGACCGTCAACATCGAACATAGTTGAAAGCAGCCATTCGTCATGGCATGACAAAATTTGCAGCTCTGGCTGCGCGTCTTTCAGTGCCGGAATTTCGACATACCAGCGTTTCATGTTGCGCACGCCGTTCTTTGTGGCAACGCAACCGTCTTGGGTTGCGATCTCTAACTGAGTATCCAGATCATAGGACGCTTTGGTTGCATCGGGGTATTGGAACAAGATGGTTTGCAGGCCGCCCTCTTCATAGATGGCTTTATACCGATCTTGCGGCGCGCCTTTTTGAAAGCCGAACCGCAACCAACCATGGTTTGGATAAACCAGAGCACCGGTTGCGCCCGCATCCATAGAGCGTTTTGCTTCTTCGGCGGCGACTTTGGTGCCTTCGCCGGTGATGCCCGCGATGATGGGGATATCGACCGCGTCTTTATAGGCACGGATCAGCTCAAGGCGCTCATCGGGTGTCAGGAACGTGCCTTCACCAGCGTGGCCGAGTATCACCAGCGACTTTACGTCTTCAAATGATGCAAGCCATTTTGCAATGCGGATATTTGAATCAATGTCGACGGATCCATCTTTATTGAACGCCGTAACGGGGGCAGGGCTGAGGCCTCTTAGGTCCATTGGTATCATAATTTCTTCCTGTGGGATCGATTGCGGGAACGTTCCCAAAAAAGCATTGCTAATGCAAGCTGTCAAGTGGTATTAACTTATGACCACTGATGCCGCCTGATTGAGGAACCCGAAAGTGTCTCAACATAAAATCGGAAAAACAGCACCTGCACGTGTGACTATTCTTGATATCGCGCGGGTCGCGGGGGTTTCAAAATCCAGTGTTTCCAGATCGTTAGATGAGCGGCTGCCCCGGTCAAATAGCGAATCTGCGCAACGTGTGCGGCGTGTTGCCCAAGAGCTGGGCTATGTGCGTGATGTTTCTGCTGCCAGCCTGCGGCGGGGAAAAACGGGTATGATCGGGGTCATCGTTCCGCGTTTAACCGATACGGTGATGGCGATGCTCTACGAATCTCTTCAACGCGCAGCCGCGCGGTCTGGCCATTTTGCGATCGTCGCGACGACTGACGATACACCTGAGGCCGGTCAACGCGCAGCCACAACGCTGCTTAAGCGTGGTGTTGATGGTTTGGTTTTGTCAATTGCACGGATTGATGACCCCTTTATTTTCAATTTAAGAGAGCGAGGCGTGCCGCATGTGCTTGCGCTGCGTACTGACGGCCATAGCCCGTCCTCTATCGGCGATGATGAGCTGGGCGGGTATTTAGCCACGCGTCATCTGTTAGATCTGGGGCACAGACATATTGGGATCATTGCCGGGCCGTCTTATGCGTCCAGTGCTCTGGGTCGGTTGGAGGGATATAGGCGGGCGCTGATAGAGGCAGATATTGAATATGATCTGCAATACGTGACCGGATCTAGTTTTGGAATTGAAGCTGGCGCGCGCGCTGCAAAACAACTGTTGGGGTTGGACACACGACCAACGGCAATTTTTGCGGTCAATGACAACACAGCCATAGGGGCGGTTTCGGCGCTCGGCGAAATGGGGCTTTCGATACCTGACGATATTTCGGTGGTGGGTTATAATGATATTCCGATTGTGTCTAAGCTACCTGTGCCGCTGACATCGGTTCATGTGCCATTTGATCAAATTGCAGTCGAGGCTATGGATCTTTTGCTTTCGGATGAAGCGGCATCACCCCGCGAATTTCTGCGCAAGGCATTGCCCTCGTTAATGCCCCGAAAATCGACGCGCTCCATTTGGTAGTTTTGGTGACAATTGTGAAACCAGTTCTAGCTGCAAAGGCGCGTTGCACCGGCCTGAGCTATGAAATTTTTGTGCCTGCTGCATTCAAACTGACAAACGAAAGCTAATCCGCAGATTTTGGCACATAGCCCAGCCGCCGCGAAATAGCGTCGGCGTGGCTGACAACAAACGGCGCGTAAGAACGAAGGTTTTCCTCGCTCATGCGGGCAAGTGGCCCGCTCACAGATACCGCAGCGAACACATTGCCTGAGGCATTGCGTATTGGCGCGGCCACACAGCAAACATTCAATTGGTGCTCTTGGAGGTCAAAGGCGAAGCCCTGCGAACGGATCTTTGCCAATTCTTCGCGCAGGACGACCGGGTCGCTGATCGAATGTTCGGTGTAAACAGCGAGGTCATTTGACGTTAGCCTGTCAATCACGCTTTCAGGCTGAAACGCGAGCGTTGCCTTGCCGACACTTGTGTTGTGGCAATGGGTCAGCTCCATCGTGATTGTCGCGTTTTGGCTACCGGTAGCACCGCCATCGGCGCTTTCGACAAATACCATACGCTCGCCGTCGAATACACACAGATGCACGTTCTCACCCGTCAGCGTGCTGAGCGCCTCAACAAAAGGCCGCGCTTCGCTTTGAATGTCCATGCTATGCAATACTGTGGTGCCGAGCTGAAACAGCTTGAGGCCAAGACGGTATGAATCGCGGCGGCGATCCTGATCAAGAAAACCGACTTCCTTCAGTGCATTGATTGAACGGTGCGCTGTTGAGCGCGGCAAGCCGGTGCGCGCGGCGATGTCACCAACAGTAAGAGCGCGCTCAGAGGTTGAGAAACAATCAAGCACGCTGACCAGTTTGCCCATCGTCTTGATGCTTTTAGTTTCTACCGCCAAAACGCTACCACCATCAGGTTATTCAAGTATCTACCTTGACTAGTTATTCCGCATAGTGGGTTAGAAGTCAATTGCGGCCACTCAATATTGCGGCGGCTGATTTTGCTGGCATAATGCTGCAATACGGGATTAGACTAAATTCAGCGGGACAAATCTCAGCTAAAAATTTTCGCTGTTGCCGTACTGTTGCCGCGCCAGTACAGATTTAATCTGTATTATTACAGTAAGTTAAGGGCTTAGAATTGTGAATCTTGTTCTTTAGCGGCGACTGACCCAAAGTTTTTGTTGACTTGTGGTCACGACTGTTCAATTAAGTTATAAACCGCAATGTGGGATAGGAGTTCATCACATGTCGAAAAAAATCTATGGAATTATTCCACCAATCGTAACACCGTTTGATGCAGATGGCGGGATTGACCAGACCGCTCTGCGAGAGAATATCCGTTTTGTTATTTCGCGTGGGGTCCATGGGATTTGCTTTGGTGGCAGCACCGGAGAGGGTCATACGCTTTCGTCGGACGAGCTGGAACTGATCGCAAAAACCTGTGTTGAAGAAGCCAAAGGGCAACTTCCAGTGATTGCAGGGATCATCGTAAATTCAACACGCGATGCTGTGGCCAAGGCCAAGCTGATGGCGGCAACAGGCGTTGACGCGCTTCAGGTAACGCCAGTGCATTATCTGTTCAAGCCTGATGACGACGCGACTTTCGCGCATTTTAAAGCGATCAGCGAAGCCACTGATTTGCCTGTCCTTATCTATAATGTTGTTCCTTGGAATTATTTGTCCCCAGCATTATTGGTCCGGCTGATGACCAATCTGCCTAAAATCAAAGGTGTAAAGCAAAGCGCAGGTGACCTAAAACTATTTGCTGACCTGATGATTACAGCGCCCAAAGATGCGCTGGTGTTCTCAGCAATTGATGCATTGCTCTACCCGTCTTTCGTCATCGGTTCGCATGGAACGATCGCGGCCAATCCGGCGGCTGTTCCGGGGGTTTGTGTGGCGCTTTGGGATGCTGTCGAGGCAGGGAACCACGCTCTGGCCCTCGAAATCCACGAAGCATTGCTTGTCTTCTGGAACACAATTTCCGCTGACAATCTTCCGGCAAATGTCAAATATTCCTTGTCGCTTCAAGGTATTAACGCAGGCCTGCCGCGCGCACCTATGCCTGCCACATCTGCCAAGCAGGGGGCTGCTATCCAAGATGCGCTGAAGCTCGTGCTGAAATATGACGCCGCTGCCGATCAATCGGCCGTTGCCTAACTACCTGACTGAGGTGGTGGCAATGTCACCACCTCGCACGTTTATGAGGGCGTAATGGACAAGATCATCAACACAGCCGACAATTATGTAAACGAGATGCTCGACGGGTTGTTGGCCTGGGACAAGCGGCTGGCGCGTGACGACCGCGCCGTGTTTCTGCGCAGATCCAGTCGGCCAAACAAAGTTGGCATCGTTTCGGGCGGTGGCTCGGGGCATTTTCCGCTTTTTGTTGGCTACACAGCACCGGGGTTGATTGACGCCTGTGCGGTTGGCGATGTGTTCGCCGGCCCATCGGTAGATTCTTGTATGCGTGCCATTAAGTCGGCGGATCAGGGGCAAGGCATTTTGTTGCTTTACGGCAATTACGGCGGCGACAAGATGAATTTTGATCTTGCCTCTGAGATGCTGGAAATGGACGGGATAAGATGCAAGACGCTGCTTGGCACGGATGATATCGCCAGTGCCGGCCCGCAAGAGGCTGACAAGCGGCGCGGTGTTGCAGGGCTGGTCCTGCTTTACAAGATCGCTGGCGCATTGGCCGATGAGGGCGCCGATCTTGACCATGTCCATGCGGTCACCGCCGCGGCCGCAGACCATTGTCGGACAATTGGTGTGGCCTTGTCGTCTTGTACGTTGCCAGGGCGCGACGCTCCGTCTTTTGACCTAGCTGCGGGCGAGATCGAGATGGGCATGGGCATTCACGGTGAACCGGGAATTTGGCGCGACAAGCTGAAGTCGGCAGATGCGCTTGCTGACGAAATGGTCGACAGATTATTGGCCGACCCGGTGGCACAGCCTACGAACCGGGTGGCGCTTATGCTCAATACGCTGGGGGCGACGCCGGTTGAAGAGCTGCTGATTATGTATCGCCGGATTAGCGTTTTGCTAGAGCAACGCGGCATCACGATTGCCGTGCCAATGATTGGGCCATTTACAAGCTCGATGGATATGGGCGGCGTGTCTTTGACGCTGATGTATCTTGATGATGCGCGCGAAGCGGCGCTGCGGGCGCCAAGCGACTGCCGGTATTGGAACTTGGGATCATGAGCATCGATACCCAGATATTACGCGTGGCTTTGCGCCGTGCCGCTTTGGCAACGCGTTTAGCCGAAGACCAGTTAAATAAGGCAGATGCGCGGCTCGGTGACGGCGATACGGGCGAAACTATGCGCCGTCTGTTCGGCGCATTGAACAACGAAATGCCGGAATATTCCGACGATATTGGCGGCTTTTTTGCCGAGCTCGCAAAAATTTGCGCGCGATCAACAGGGTCCAGCCTTGGGACATTAGTGACGGTTTCAATGATGGTCATGGCCAAGCAGACCAAAGGTCAGACAGTGATTGAGTGGACAGATTTATCGCCGTTATTGCTGCTTGTCCGCGATCAGATGATGGCGCGCGGCAAGGCAAATCTTGGCGACAAGACTGTGATCGACATGTTGGACGGCGTGGCCACTGCGTTGGTCAATTGCGATAATGCGGCCGACGCCGCTGCGCGGTCTAGACAGGCTTGTACGACAACACTTGATCTGTTTCGAGATCGTGAAAACCGGATTGGACGCGCGCGTATGTTCGCCAAGAAAACCATCGGGCAGGACGATCCGGGAATGCTGGCGCTGTCATGTCTGATTGATGCGCTAAGCGGCGATACAAACATACAGGCCAGCTCTCATGCATAAAGACAATATCAGTGCGCCGCTTGATGACAGGCAAGCAAGGGTCGGTGCGGCGTTTTCAAAGCTGACCACGCTTTTGGGCGACCGGGCAACGCTGTCCATGGCGCTGCGCACGCAGCACAGCCAAGGCGAAGGTGTGCCAGATGCCGGGCTGCCCGATATTGTGACTTTCGCGCAGACAACACAAGAAGTGGCCGAGATTGCCAAGATTTGCACAACGCATGTTTTGCCCATGGTGCCCTTCGGCGCGGGCTCATCGCTTGAGGGGCAGCTGGCGGCAGTTGAGGGCGGTGTGTCGATCAATCTGACCCAGATGGACAAAGTACTATCCGTGTCGCAAGCGTCAATGGACTGCCGGGTTGAAGCCGGGCTGACGCGCATGGCGCTAAACCGCTATCTGCGCGAAACGGGTTTGTTTTTTCCGCTCGATCCGGGGGCAGATGCGACATTGGGCGGCATGGCGGCAACGCGCGCGTCAGGCACCAATGCGGTCGGCTATGGCACTATGCGCGAGGTTTGCCTCGGGCTGACAGTGGTGACCCCGGATGGGCGGATTATTCAGACCGGAACGCGGGCGCGCAAATCTGCGATGGGGTATGACCTAACCAAACTTTATGTCGGCTCCGAAGGCACGCTTGGCATCATAACCGAGCTGCAATTGCGTCTATACGGTCAGCCTGACGCTATCATTTGCGGTGTGTGCCAATTTGATGAGCTGAGCGGGGCGACGCAGACCGCCAGCATGGCGCTGCAAGCCGGGTTGCAGATGGTGCGGATTGAGCTGCTGGACGAGGTGCAGATGGGCGCCTGTATCAGCTACTCGAAACTGGATGAATTTCGCCCCATCCCAACGCTGTTTGTTGAGTTCCATGGCACGCAGCAGGCCACCGCAGAGCAAGCTGAGATGTTTAGCGAATTTGCGGCTGAATTTGGCAGCCAAGGTTTTGAACTGGCCAAGACAACCGAGGATCGTTCGCGCCTTTGGACGGCCCGGCACAATGCCTATCATGCTGTCATGGCGCTGGCGCCGGGCAAGCGCAACATGGGCACAGATGCCTGTGTGCCGATCGAACATCTGGCCGCATGCATTGAAGAAACTCAGGCGGATGTCCGGCAAAGCGGGCTTGTCGCCCCGATCATTGGCCATGTTGGTGACGGCAATTTTCATCTTGGAATATTGTTCGACCCGCAAGACAGCCAAGAACGTAACCGTGCCGATGCGTTGGCAGACCGGGTTAGTGAACGCGCACTGCGCTATGGCGGTAGCTGTTCGGGCGAGCATGGGGTTGGGTTGCACAAGATCCGATATATGCGCGCCGAACACGGCGAAGCCGTTGAAATTATGCGGGCAATTAAAACTGCTCTGGATCCGCTTGGTTTAATGAACCCCGGCAAAATGATCCCGCAAACTGTTGAACACCACAATGAAAACCAAAACAGATAGGAGGGATGCAGGTTAACATCGGCCCATTTTGGATGAAATCATTCAGATCTGGCCACGCAAAGAAAATCACCAAATTTAGGAATGGAAGGCAATGCCCGCAATTGGCGCATCGCCTCGAGGGAGGACTAATGAATTTTTCGATTAAGTCGCTGATTTTAGCATCAGCAATGGCAATCACCGCAATTCCGGCTATGGCCCAAGACACGTTGCGCGCCACTTGGACAGACCCGAACACCCCGCAGACAGCACCGGTATCGGCCTATATGAACGTGCTTCAGGCATCTGCGTACAGGTTCTCGGGGGGCGAGCTGGATATCGAGCTGTTTCCAAACGGTCAGCTTGGCGACCAACGCGCAATGGTACAGCAAGTTGCCCGCGGGTCTTTGCACTTCGCGAATATTGCATCTGGCGTTTTGGCGTCGCTCTATTTCCCCGAGCTTGGCATTATCGACATGCCCTTCCTGTTCAAATCACGGGCACATTTTCGCGCGACGATGAGCTATGACAATCCGTTCATCAAAGATCTTCTTGATGAAGTTGCGGCTGAAACCGGCATTCGTATTTTATCGCTGCACCCTTACGGGTTCCGCAACATGACGACAAAGGACACGGCAATTCATTCACCTGCGGATATGGTCGGTTTGCGGATGCGGACAATGGAAATCGTCCCCCATCAGCGCATGATGGAATCGCTTGGGGCGACGGCAGTGCCGATCCCGTATCTTGAGCTTTATACAAGTCTGCAAACCGGCGTTGTTGACGGGCAGGAAAACCCGCCTTCAAACATCATTTTGCAACGGTTCTATCAGGTTCAGGGCCATATGGCCGAAACCCAGCACGTGATGACGGTTGGTGCGGTTCTCACAAATGAGGAATGGTATCAATCACTTACCGATGACCAACGTCAGGCGCTGCTACATGCAGATGCTGAGGCCAGCTATGCCCATGATGGCATTGGTTCAATTCAGGATTTGCTTGGTGTTCAGGAAATCCGCGACCAGGGCGTAGAGGTTTATACGCCAACGCCAGTCGAAATGGCCGAATTTCGTGAGGCCACCGTTGGGCCAAGCCGTGAATGGGCAGAAGAAGAATATGGCAAAGAGTTCGTAGATGGGTTCTTCGCCCATATGGAAAGTTTTGACGCAGATTTCTGATCGGGTTTGATCTTCTCTCAGCTGTCGGCCATGCGTGGCCGACAGCAACTATTCGATTAGGAAAAGTTCCATGAAATTCCAAATTGCGCGCGTTTTAGCCCGTTTTGACCACGCTCAGCAGATGTTTATAGCGGCGCTTGTCGCCTTTTCACTGCTGCTAATGGTCAGCACTGTAATCTTTCTGGTTGTTGCTCGCTATGTCTTTGGCATCGGTTACTTTTGGGGCGAAGAGCTGGCCCGTTATACCATGATATATATGGCATTTCTGGGTGGGTCCGTGGCCATTCGTGCCGAGCAACACCCGCGTCTCACTATTTTCGTAAGTATGATGCCCGCCGGTCTGGCGCGGGTTGTGGCCATGCTCACGCGGTTGCTTATGGCGGTAACGCTCGTGGTCTTGTTTGTGCAGGGCCTCGATATTGCCCTCAACGAGGGGCGGATGAGAACACCCGCGCTGCGGATCACCTATTTTTGGGTGTTTATGGCCGTACCAATTGGGGCCGCCGCAATGCTCCTGCAACTGGCGCTTGGCCCATTCTTTCCGAACGCTGTTTCGGTCAATGAAGAAGATGATATCGAAGAGGTTACAGAATGATATCTGCTTTTGCGGCGATGCTTATCGCCTTTGCTGTGCTGACACTATTTGGCTTTCCACTGTCCTTTGCAATGCTTTTGGCTTGCATCACGTATTTCTTCGTCGCCGGTGAGCCGTTCTATTTGGTTGCGCAGCAGTTTTTCAACGGGATGGACATCTTCACCATCATGGCGATTCCGTTCTTCATGCTGGCCGGTGATCTGATGGTTGCATCGGGCACTGCCGACAAATTGTTGCGGTTCGCGCAGCTGCTGGTCGGCCGTGTGCGGGGCGGGACGGGCTATGTAAATATTGTGGCCTCGATGCTGTTTGGCGGCTGTTCCGGCTCGTCGGTGGCGGATATTGCGGCACTTGGCCGGATGCAGGTTTCGATGATGGAAAAATCGGGCTTTAGCCGCGAATTTTCTGCCGCGCTGACAATCTCGACCTCAATAAAAGGGGCGATTATTCCGCCGTCTATTCCCATTGTGCTGGTTGGTGCTGTGACCGGCACATCAATTGGCGGTATGTTGATTGGCGGCTTGGTTCCGGGGCTGCTTGTCGCGATTGCAATGGCCGTCGCGGTCTTCTTTACCACCCGGCGTGCGGGTATACTCAGCCTGCCACGTAAGACATGGCGCCAAGCATTGCGTATTGTTCTGGAATCGCTGCCGTTCCTTGCCATGCCCGGCATTATTCTTGGCGGCATTCTGTCAGGTGTTTTCACCCCGACCGAGGCCTCTGCTGCTGCCGTTGGCTGGGGCTTTATCTTGCTGATGGTTTCGTCCCGAGGCCGGCCGGATCTGGCGGTGCTATGGCGCGTCTTTGTCAGATCTGGCACGCTGGCTGGTGCGGTTTTGATGTTGACTGGCGCGTCGAATGTATTTTCTTGGGTATTGGCCTCTGAACAAGTCCCTGCACTTATCGCTGAGACGATCTTTGCGATTACCGAAAACCCGATCCTAGTTCTGCTGATCATCAACATCTTTTTGCTCATCTGGGGGCTGTTCATGGATATGTTGCCCGCGATTTTCATCGTCTTGCCGATCCTGATGCCGTTATCGGTAGAGATCGGGGTAGATCCGGTGCATTTTGGAGTGATGGCAACATTCAACCTCGTGATCGGGCTGATAACACCGCCCTATGGCACCGCGCTGTTTACCGGGGCCATTGTGCTAAACATGCCGATAGAGCGGATCGTAGGGCATATGTGGCCATTCTTTCTGGCCGCCTTAGCGGTGTTGATGCTCATCACCTATGTGCCGGAAACGGTCCTTTTCCTGCCCCGGATGATGGGTTTGTTATAGGCCGCAATTAAGAACGTCATCGACCCACCGGTTTTCGCCCCACTTGCCAATTCATCCATTGCCGTACAGGCGATGCAAGTTTTGCCAAGTGGGGCGATCATTTTTGCAACCGGGCTTTATGCGACCAGTCTGATGAGCCGCTCCTGTTCAGCAGCCACGATATGAGTGATCTTTCGTGACCAAGTGAGACGCAAAAGAGTGCCTCTCTAGGCACCTGTTTACCTGCGCCTTTCATGAGAGACATAGGGCGGGTTCAATAGGCGAAAGAAGCCAAGAAAAACTTTGTAACAGCGCCGCCATTTTCTCACCCAATCTGAAAATACGCATCGCCAATATTGTGCCTGTCAGCAGAATATTTTCATATTTGGGCTACGAAATATTTGTAAAACAAGTTAGAATTGGTAATATGTTGGTACAAATTGCCACGACGGAAATACTGTGAAAATTATCTTCATTGCGGACGACCTTACCGGAGCGCTTGACAGCTCCGTTGCGTTTTGTGGGCGCGGGCTTTCGGTCCTTTGCGCTCTTTCCCCATCGCAGCTTGGCCGGGCGCTAGACCGCGGGCCTGACGTTGTTGCTGTATCTACAAATAGTAGGGAAGCAGCTGAATCTAAATCAATTTTAGCCGTTCAGCAGATTATTGATGATATCAATGCGCGGCCAGAATGGCGCGATGCTGTGATATTTAAAAAGGTCGATAGCCGCCTTAAGGGTCATATAGAGGCTGAGGTGGATATCCTCTTTCGCGGCCGTTCAAATATCATTGTTTGTCCGGCAATTCCTCGGCTTGGAAGGCTTGTAAAAAACGGCGCAATATATGGCACCGGGATCGAGACGCCAATCGATGTGGCACAAAGGACGGGGGTTGCGGCTTCCTGCGTGCCTGACGCTGCTTGCGATGCCGATCTGGATGCTGTCCTTGCAACGATTGACATGACAACCCTGTTTGTTGGGGCTGCGGGACTTGCCGAAGCTTTGGCACGCAAAATTGCCCCGGCAATTGCGGCTCAGACCCCTGTTGATCTGCACTGCCCCGCACTTTTTGCCATAGGGTCACGTGACCCGGTAACCCTCGCACAGCTTGAAGGTTTTTGCCCTATTTTTGCGCCTAATGGTAACGTCCCCGCCGCGCGCAAGAACAGTGATCAGATACAAGTTGTTCAGATGACACCCGGCGCCATCGCCGTTGACCCTCAGCTGGCCGGCCAACGCTTTGTCGATGGAATTTCTGCTTGGCTTACGTTAAATCCCCCGGCAACTCTCCTAGCATGTGGTGGAGAAAGTGCGGCGGCACTCATGCGCAAAGTTGGCTGCGGCTTACTCAAAGTTGAGGGTGAAATTCTAACTGGTCTTCCGGTATCGCAAATGATTGATGGTATTGAGGGCATGAAAATTATTACAAAATCCGGTGGATTTGGCGCAGCCGACACATTGCACAAACTTGCCCAGAAACTAAATGACAAAGGCTATTCCCTTGAAGACTGCCCAGACAAAAGAAGCGCGTGAGAAACCAAAGCGGTCGCTGGCCGATCGTGTCTATCACTCTTTGTTTAGTCGGATATCCAGTGGTGAATATCCGATTAACCAAAAATTGCCGCCGGAAAACACCCTGGCTCAGGGGTTCAACGTTTCGCGCCCTGTTTTGCGCACAGCACTTGAGCGCTTAAGGGCGGAAGGTGTAATTTATTCACGTCAGGGGGCCGGAAATTTTGTCCGTGCTGCGTCGTCAAAGCCGGTTGGGTTTACCCGGGTTGAAACGCTGGCCGATATTCAACGTTGCTACGAGTTTCGGATCACCATTGAAACCGAGGCCGCGAGCATGGCCGCAGAGCGGCGCAATACGGCGGCACTGGGCAAAATAGCCGATGCGCTCGATCTACTTCGTGCCGCAACGGGGAACCGGGTTCATCATGAAGACGCTGATTTCAGCTTTCATCTTGCAATCACACATGCGGCAAACAATCAGTATTTTGAAGCATCCATGCAGGCGTTGCGCAGCCATATCTACGTCGGGATGGAGATGCATGGCCAATCCCTCATGACCGACGGGGCCAAAGCGCTGGAGACGGTGCTTAAAGAACATACCAAAATCTTTGAGGCTATCAAAGACGGTGACGGTGTCCGCGCAGCAAACCTCATGCGCGGACATCTTGAACATTCACGAGACCGGTTATTTGGAAGCGGGCAACTCGACTTGCGGATGAAGGGCTAAGACGCCTCCAGTCAAGAACGCGCCGCTGCAAGCTTACTTGCATAGTCAAGCGCCGAGAGCATATTGACGTGGTTTGCCTTGCCGGTTCCGGCAATATCAAATGCTGTGCCATGATCAACAGAACAGCGGTCAATTGGCAGGCCAAGGGACACATTCACCGCCGTGTCAAAGGCAATGAGTTTGATCGGGATGTGACCCTGATCATGGTATTGTGCGATGACCAAATCAAAACCACCTGTGTTGGCGCGGTGATAAACGGTATCGGCCGAAATAGGCCCTTGCACATTGATGCCCTCATCTTGCGCCATGCGCACGCCCGGCGCGATTTGGAGATCATCTTCGCGGCCAAACAGACCGTTTTCGCCGCAATGTGGGTTGATCCCCGCCACCGCTATGCGCGGGTTCTTTATGCCCATCCGTTGAAGATGATTATGGCCTGTGCGAATTGTCTCAAAGACGCGCTCTGGCGTCGCCCGGCCAATCGCATCTTTTAGCGAAACATGCGTTGAGACATGCAGCACATTCAGGGTCGGTGAGGCGAGCAACATCCAGCTGGATTTTGAGCCTGTCAGATGGGCAAGCATGCCGGTGTGACCGTCATAATGGTGGCCCGCGGAATTCAACGCTTCTTTGTTAATTGGCGCCGTGACAATGACGCGGGCTTGTCCAGATGTGGTGAGCGCGACTGCCTTTTCGATATAGCGAAAACTGGCCTCACCACAGGCCGCCGACAGGGTGCCGAATTTTTCAGGAAGCCCTTCAACCGGCACATGAATAACGCTGACAGCGCCTACCGGAACCTCCGCGCCAAAATCGACCAGCGCCAAGTCAAGTTGGCAGGCTGCAATCGCGCGCTCCAGGGTCGGGCGGTCTCCGATTATGGCATAGCGGCTGCGCTGTTGCGCCCCAAGAGAGGCCATGGCTTTTATGCTCACTTCTGCGCCAACGCCGGAGGGATCGCCCATGGTGATAACGATTGGTTTTTGTGTCACTTCAGTCTCCTGAGGATGAAAAAAATGGGGCTGCCCCCCTTATCAGAGGTCGTTGACGTTTAAGCAGCGGGTCGGACGGCCACCCGCTAAGAATGTCTCAATATCTTCAACAACCATGAGCCCGACATTTTCTACCGCTTCGCGTGTATCAGCGCCAGAATGTGGGGTAAAAATTGCATTGGGGTGCGTAAATACCGGATGATCAATTACCGGCGGTTCTTGAACATAGGCATCAATCGCGGCACCGCCAAGATGCCCGCTTTCGAGCGCCTGTGCCACATAGTCCAAATCAACCACCTCACCGCGCGCCAAATTGATAAGACAGGCGCCGGGCTTCATCAGCGCGATTTTGTCTTTGCCAATAAGTGCGACGTTATCTTTGCCACCGAAGATATGGACTGAGACATAGTCCGCGCATGCCAATAGCTCATCTAAGGGTAGAAGCGCAATCTCGTGTTCCTTTGCAAAATCTTTATCTGGGTACATATCGGTTGCGACAATATGCATTCCCAACCCGCGTGCAAGTTTGGCCAGACGTTTACCGATATTGCCAAGCCCGACAATGCCAAGGGTCTTGCGGCCCAGTTGCGTGCCGACCTGCCGGTGCCAGCCGCCTGTTGTGACGCTGATATGCCCCTGCGGAATAAAACGCGCCATAGAAAACATCAGCCCTATGGCCAGTTCGGCCACCGCATCGCTGTTTGCGCCGGGTGTATTGCAAACAGGCAGCCCCGCTGCCGTGCAGGCCGCGATGTCGATATTATCGACACCGACGCCATGCTTAATAATGGCTTTAAGACTATCTGCTGCGACCAATGTTTCAGCTGAAACCGGAATGAGACCAACAACAAGAAAATCTGCCTTTTTTATATGTTCTGATACGCCGCCATCGGGCAGCGCCGCATCATTGCAGTGGATCAACTCCCAGCCGTTTTGGGCGATCAATTCAGGCACGCGTCCATGTTTGCCAAAACCCGGCGAGGTCGTAACAATAACCGTCATATGAGGAGGTCTCGCGCTTTGAGGATTTCTATAATGGCAGCATCTTGCTCTGGGCTTGGTAGCAATGCGGGTTGGCGTGAGAGACCAACAGACTTGTCGTTCATGCAAAGCGCCCGTTTTACCAGAGCGGGCGGAAAGCCGAGGGCATATAGATCTTTGCGCAGGCCAGCAAAATTTTCTTGGGCGGTTGTCGCCGCTTGCGTATCGCCGGTGTTGAAGCCGGTGATGATCTGCGCCAAAATGTCGGGTGCCACATTGCCCAGCCCGGAGACGACACCGGCACAGCCCTGTTCCAAGCCCCACAATACCAGATGATCTGGCGCGCAATAGACCTCAAAATCGTCGATTTCCCGCGCGACAGCGAGATATTCTAAGATCGTGTCGGTTGACCAGCCGGAATCTTTTATCGCAACAATATTGGGATGTTTTGCAAGGGTTTTTGCTGTTGCTGGCTCGATATGGTTCTGCGTGCGGGCGGGAATATCATAAAGATAAATAGGTGTATTTACCGCATCGGCGATTGTGGTGAAGTGACGGATGAGGCCATCTTGGGTGCAAGCGATGAAATAGGGCGTGATCACAGCCAATCCGTGCAGGCCAAGCCCATCGACAGCCTCGGCAAGTTGCCGCGTTTCAAATGTCGATGGACAGCCAATATTTGCGATCACCTTCACGCGGCCGCCCACCTCGTCCATCACATCTTTAATCAGGCCTACTTTTTCCTCATGGGTCAGCGCAGTAAAATCACCATTGGTGCCGCAGACCATAAGATCATTGCCGGCCGCGACCTGACGGCGGACCTGCGCGCGCGTCGCGTCGTGGTTTACGGTTTCATCCTCATTAAAACAGGTAACCAGGGCGACATAGGCATTTCGGGTCATGTAGTACTCCGTAATTTTGAAATTAGGCTTTGGTTTTGCGGGCCAGATGCCGCGCAATAGAAGGCCAACATAATGATAGGATTGTGAGCGCAAGGAAGAGAAGCGTGATCGGGCCTGAAAGGAAGACGAAAACATCATCACCTGCTTGCAGCATGCCGCGGCGCAGGTTGGCTTCCATCATCGGGCCAAGGATCAGTGCAATGCAAAGCGCGGCCTGTGAAAAGCCAAACTTTTGCATGCCCCAGCCAAGCACGCCAAAACCAACCATCGTATAGAGGTCGATCGGGTTGAGATTGATCGCAAACGCGCCAATGAAACAAAAGATAACAATTGCCATGGTTAGCAAGCGGCGCGGCACCATCAAGATCTTGGAGAAGACCGGGATAAGCGCCATGCCAAATATGAACATGAATATAGTGGCCATAAACGTGCCGCCAAAGATCCCAACAATCACCTCTGGGTTGGTCTGAAACAGCATTGGACCGGGGGCAAGCCCTTGGATCATCAGCCCGCCCATCAACACTGCCGTAACCACATCTCCCGGAATGCCAAGCGCCAGCAGCGGGATAAGCGCGGACGCACAGACAGCGTTATTGGCGCTTTCGGTTGCCGCAATCCCCGGTGCAAAACCGGTGCCAAATTTTTCTGGTGTTTTTGACGTTCTGCGCGCCTCATTATAAGAAATCCAAGACGCTGTACCGGAGCCGGTTCCCGGGATAATCCCGATCAGTGTTCCTATCAAAGATCCACGGATCAAAGCACCACGGCTTTCACGCATATCTTGGCGTGACGGCCAGCGGTCTTTGACCAGCTTAATCGCAGGTTCATTCCCGGCAAGGCGCTCGATTTGAGTGAAAACCTCAGAGAGCGCGAAGAGGCCGATCAGCGCGGGGGTAAAGGCAAAGCCCGACGAAAAACCCTGAATGCCAAACGTATAGCGCATAACGCCAGAAATCGGGTCTGCACCGACACAAGCAATTAAAATACCAAGCAGTCCAGAGATAGCGCCCTTTAAAAGGTTGCCCGACAGCGTGGCGATAATCGTCAGTCCAAACAGCGCCAGCGCGAAATATTCAGATGCACCAAATTTGAGTGCGATATTGGCAAGTTGCGGGGCCAGCGTGGCGAGCACGACGGCGGCAAATAAGCCGCCGATGGCCGATGAGATTGTCGCCATGCCAAGCGCTTTGCCGGCCTCGCCGCGTTGGGCCATTGGATAGCCATCAAGCACCGTCGCCGCTGAGGCGGGCGTTCCCGGAGTGCGCAGCAAGATTGCCGACACACAGCCGCCATATATGCCGCCAATATAGATGCCAATGAGCATGTTGATGCCCATGACCGGGGTCATGCCAAAGGTGAGTGGAATGAGGAGTGCGACGCCCATTGTCGCCGTCAGGCCCGGCAATGCGCCGATCACCAGACCGCCAAGTGTGCCGAGCGCAATGACAAGGATGACTTTGAATTGCAGCAAAGGCGCGAGGTAAGATAATGTATCCATCATGAGCTGAACTTTCACGCGCAGATTGAGAGACTGGCCAGAGCGAGATACGCTCTGGCCAGATGATTTGAACTTGTTTTGGGCTTAGTTATTCATACCAAGCAAGCCGAGCTCTTCGAGGACGGCATGGGCCATTTCGCCATCTGCTCTCACACGTGCTTCAAATGCTGGACCATCCTCATAGGTGACGAATTCACCCATTTCTGTCATTGTTGCAATGAATTCAGGATCTTCAGCCACTTGCTTTACAGCGTCGCGCAACCATTCCAACACGTCATCTGGCAGGCCTCTGGGCGCGACAAGACCTTTGTAAGATGACCATGTGAAATCAACACCCATCTCGACAGCGGTGGGGGTGTCAGGGAACATCGCGATCCGCTCTTCTTCCATGACAAATATTGGCGTCATCTGGCCCGCTTCGGCGGCCGCTCTGGCTTCTGCAGGGGAGGCGACCATTGCGTCTATATGTCCGCCGATACAGGCAGTGCGGGCCTCAGATGAGCCACCAAACGGAATAGACTCGACATTGATGTGAGCGGCTCTTGCAAAGGCTTCTGCTGAAATATGGTTGGCCCCACCAGCGCCCGAATTGCCGATTTGTGGCGCTGTCTCCGCCGCATAGGCAACAAAGCTGGCATAGTCAGAAAAAGGCGCATCGCTACAGGCGACCATTACTTGAAGCGACCGCGCGAAAAGGCCGATAAATTCTACGTCATCAATAACATAGTCAGCCCCACCAATATGCGGCTTAATCGCGATAGGCCCCTGTGCACCGGCACCAAGCGTATAGCCGTCTGGCCGTGCATGGATGGCAGCCGATGTGCCGATGGCTCCACCGCCGCCGGGCTGATTGCGCACGACAACCTGAATGCCGTCAAACTGCCTTTCAAATGCATCGGCGACGACCCGCATGCCGAGGTCGGTTGATCCGCCTGCCGAATAGGGCACGACGATTTGAAGCGGCCGCTCTGGGAAATCAGCATAGGCAGGCAAAGCACCAGTGGTGGCCAGTACGGCAGCGACAATAATATTCTTAGACATTGTATCCTCCTCCTTGGGATATCGGGGCTCAGGGGAGCCAGATAGATAGAAAATTGGTAAAGGCGAAATGCACTGCGAATGTCATGACGACCGGGAACCCTATTAAGAGCCAGATTTTTCTCTCGCCGATGAGCCACAAGCCAATGACAAAGGTCACCAGCGTTGCGGGAATGTAACCGATTGGGAAAAAGGCAGCCGCGTAGAGGACAAGCAGCACAACGAAAGCTGCGATTGTCAGCAGTGTTTGCTTGTCAGGGAAGTGAATGACGGAGTCTTTTCCACCCTCTTTGCCTGCGGAAATGCCCTGAAAAATCAAAATTGCTGACAAGATAGAGATCAACCCGATCATCAACCAAGGTACAAATGACGGGCCCGCAATCGAGCTGGAAAAGCCTTGTTTAATGCTCAGCGTTCGCCAGACGGCAAACCCGCAGAAGGCAAGCAATCCGCAGCCAATCCAGAAATCTCCCTTACTTTGTCGTACTTCCGCCATTGGCCCCTCCAAACAGTTTTGCAGTTTTTTGCACCATGCTGTTCAGTTGACAACTTGTCAAATAAATTCATGAAAATTCGCACAATTTCAAGAAAACCAGCTGATACCTTGTGTGCGGCAAGCTAAAATATCGATAGGCTAATTTCCCAAATATCTCCTAACTTGCGGAAAATAAATGATATAAATCATTAGGTATGAACAGAAGTTTTGCCGGTACGGTAAAAATGGCCGACATTCACCTAGGAATTTAAATTTGACAATCAGCTTTACAAATTATTAGAAATGGGTTGCTTTCGGGCGCCAAACACCAGACTCAGTTGTCAAATTAACTCACGGAGAATCCTATGCCATCACTTCTGGACGCGATTGAAATGCATCGCCCGCCCGTTATCCTATTTGGCATAGGAGAATTGACCGGCTTGGCTGAATGGATCCGTGAAAAAGGATATTCTAGCCCCTTTGTCATTGCCGATCCGGTTAATGCAGCCCGCCTTAGTTTGCTCGGACTTGGAGATGTTAGCGTTTTTGGAGACGTTGTTCCCGAGCCCGACTTATCCAACCTGAAACAGGCCGTCGCCGCCGCTGGTTCAGCCGATGTTATTATTGGCTTTGGTGGCGGCTCGGCGATGGACCTTGCCAAACTTGTCGCTGTTATGGTCAGCACTAATCTGCAGCTTTTCGATATTTCCGGGAAAAATCGCGCGCCCACGCGCAAGGTTGGCCTCGTGCAAATTCCGACCACAGCAGGCACCGGATCTGAAGTGGGTACCCGTGCGCTTATCACCGACCCTGAGACATTGGCAAAAGTAGCGACTGAAAGCCTGCATATGCTCGCGGACCTCGCGATAGTTGACCCCGCGCTCACTGTTTCTGTCCCACCGTTCATCACTGCCGCGACGGGGGTCGATGCGATGGCGCATTGTGTCGAGGCTTTTACCTCTAAACGCGCCCATCCCATTATTGATGCCTATGCTTTTTCAGGCATCAAGCTGGTTGGCAAATACCTCAAGCGGGCGGTTCAGGATGGTTCTGACCTTGAGGCCCGCGCTGGCTTGTCGCTTGCGTCATTCTACGGGGGTGTTTGTCTTGGCCCGGTTAACACCACGGCAGGGCACGCCATCGCCTATCCGCTGGGCACAAGACATAAACTGCCGCATGGCATAGCGAATGCGTTGATTTTTCCGCATACGCTTGCGGCAAATGCAGAGGCTACACCAGAAAAAACCCGGAAAATTTGCGCGGCACTTGGTGGTCCAGAAAATAAAGCTGAAGAAGTACGCGCTGTCGCCACGGCATTTTGTCAAGGTTTAGGGCTAGATATGCGCCTAAAAGCCCATGGCGTTCCTAAAGATGATCTGCCCAAAATGGCAGAAGATGCGCACGCGATCCGCCGTCTACTTGATTGGAACCCGACAGATCTGTCTGTTCACGAAATTACGGATATTTACCGTGTCGCCTATTAGCTTCATGCGATAATCGCGTTTGATATTGGGTGGTTCAACAGAGTGCAGGGCCTGAAATGGTCCGTAAAAACGGTGCTCATAGCTAGAGAATTTACCCATAAAGGTAGCTAAGTTTGGCTCATTTGTTTGGGTCAAATACGGCCTTCAATAGCGGAACCTGCGGGATGTGCCCCCCGGAGGTTCTATCACTTTGGTGTAGAGTTTGCTCAACTTGTTAAGGCGCAAACAGATACGAAAGAGCTGATTTGCCGGGGTGCTGACCTTGGCGGTGTAAAGGCACAAGACGTTGGGATGGCGGTCGTAAAAGGCTGCCGTCGGCATAGGCATCAACAACGGTGGGCCGCATCCAGCCATTGTAAGTCAAACACGGTAGAACTTTCACCTTATATGAGAGCACCTTGGTGGGGCAGGTAAGCTGCTAAATGGGCTATGCGCAAAAATTTTACTTTAACTAAAAATTTTTAGATGGAATACTGTTCCCAAAGGGGACAGCACGATGGCCGACAAAGCTGCGTCAAAGAACAAAGTACCAAGTGTTGGCCTGTCGACGGGCAGGCTTTTGCGGACGGCGCGGCGCTCGCAAAACATCACGCTCCAAGATCTTAGCGAGCGGGTCAATCTGTCGGTTGGGTATCTTAGCCAGATTGAACGCGACATCGCGACACCGTCGCTAAGCTCGCTCACACGGCTTGCCGCGGCACTGACGCTCGACCTTGGACATTTTATGCCCACCGCTGCTGCGCGCGGGCTGGTGAGTAAAGCAAAAGACCGTGAAACCACATGGGTGCGCGCCGGATGCATGACCTATCAGCGTCTGCACGGCGAGTTCCCCGGTGCTACATTTTCGGCTTACCTGATCACCCTGCCAACCGGGTTTGTCGGCGAAATTGACCAGCATATCGGCGAAGAGTTTGTTGAGATCCGCTCCGGGCGCGCAATCTTTGAGATCGATGGCATTGTGCATGATCTTGGCCCCGGCGATACGCTGCATTTTCGCTCTGATATGCGCCATCAGGCGCGTAACCCCACAGATGACGAAACGCTGCTGTTTTGGCTTGGCAACGGCCCGGCTCTGCGCCAGCGGCCCGATATGGAAGCGCGGCGGATAGATGACTAGCGCCGGGCGCATCCCACTTAGCTGGCTAACACGGCGCGTTGGCATGATGGCGGTGACGCTATGGGCGATTATCACCCTGACATTCATTTTGATGCATGCTGTGCCGGGCGGACCGTTTGTGTCTGAAAAGATGCTGGCCCCAGAAATCGAGGCCGCACTCAATGCCAAGTTCGGGCTAGATCAGCCACTTTGGCGGCAATATCTCAATTATCTCAGTGGTGTGCTGACATTCGATCTTGGCCCGTCGTTCAAATATCCCGGTGTCACGGTCAACCAAATGATCAGTGAAGGGCTGGCTGTTACTGCCCAAACCGGGCTGCTGGCGCTGATCTGTGTTGTGGCACTTGGCGTACCTGCTGGCGTGATCGCGGCGCTTAACCGCGGCAATGGCC
Source organism: Paracoccaceae bacterium (assembly GCA_016764835.1). The sequence goes on from JAESRD010000341.1 coordinate 25,449, forward strand.
CGATACATTGGCAATGTTTGTGGCCACGCTTGGCATTGCGGTGCCGTCCTATGTGGTGGCAACCGTATCGCTCTATATCTTTGCGCTGCGGCTTGGCTGGGCGCCCGCCTTTGGGCTTGATGATTGGCGCGGCTATATTTTGCCTGTTTTTGCGCTGTCGGGGTTTTGGATGTCGTTCGTGGCCCGGCTGACGCGCTCAAGCCTGCTCGAGACGATGGAGCAAGACTATATCATGACCGCCCGCGCCAAGGGCCTGCCTGCCCACACTATCATGTTGCGGCACGGGTTGCGCAATTCGCTGATCCCGGTGGTGACCGTGCTTGGTCCGGTGGTGGCAAACCTGCTAACGGGCAGTTTTGTCATCGAGCAGATTTTTGCCTTGCCGGGCATTGGCCGCCATTTTGTCCAGTCAATCACCAACCGTGATTACACCGCGATCATGGGCATCACCATTTTCTATGCCGCCTTCCTCATGCTCATGCTGCTAATTGTTGATCTGCTCTATCTCTGGCTTGATCCACGCATATCTTATGGAGAGCGCAAATGACCCGCCCGGCAATTGCCCCACATATGTGGGAGCCGCTCGACGCCGCGGCCAAGATGCCTGACCTACCAGACCAGAGCGCCACGCGCGGCTTTTGGCAGGGTGTGCGCTATCGGTTGTTTCGGCACCGGCCAGCAATGGCCGGGCTATTATTCATTATTGTACTGATCTTGGCCTCTGTTTTTGGGCCGATGATCTCACGCTATAGCTATTTTGAGCAGCGGCTAGAGCTGTCAAACCTGCCGCCAATTTACCGGCCTTACGTGGTCGGCGAAGGCCGGATTGTTCATGTGAATGCCAGCAATCTCAGGCTTTATAATGTGGGCGCGGATGGCGGTATTGATGGGCTGCTGCGCCCAGATGACCGCGACATGGTAAACCGGCGCAGCAGCTGGGAAATCGACGGGCATGCGCTGGTGCTCGACTATTCGCAGCGCCCACCCGTGCTGAGCATTGACGGCAGCGTCGCCGAAGCTGGCCGCTTGTCGCTGAACAGGCGCAACCTGTTTGGCACCGATCAGTTGGGCCGCGATGTGCTGGTACGTCAGCTTTATGGCGCGCGTATCTCCTTGATGGTCGCGGCAGCGGCGGTGCTGACCAATTTCGTGATCGGCGTGCTTTATGGTGGCATTGCTGGCTATCTTGGTGGCCGGGTTGATGCAGTGATGATGCGGATTGTTGAGATTGTGGCCACCATACCGCTGACACTCTATGTTATCTTGATGATGGTGGTCTTGAAATCTGGCCTACTGTCAGTGGTGTTGGCGATTGGCACGGTCTATTGGGTGGATATGGCGCGCATTGTGCGCGGACAAATCCTGACACTGAAAAGCCAAGACTATGTCGCTGCGGCGCGCATGATGGGCGGATCAACCTGGCGGATATTGTTCCGACATCTGTTGCCCAACGCCTTTGGCCCGATTTTGGTGACGCTGACCATGCTGATCCCGTCAGCGATCTTCATCGGGAGCTTCATGAGTTTTATTGGCCTTGGCGTGACGCCGCCGCAGGCAAGCTGGGGCACACTCACCTCCGAGGCGGTTGAGACATTGCGCGCCTATCCGCACCAGCTGTTTTTTCCTGCCGTGGCGATCAGCCTGACAATGCTGGCGTTTAATTTCCTCGGCGATGGGTTGCGCGACGCGCTAGACCCAAGGCTGGCATCATGACCGAGTTATTGCTGAATGTGCGCGGGCTGCGCACCACTTATAGCACAGGGCACGGCGTTGTTCAGGCGGTGCGCGGTGTTGATCTGCACTTGAATAGGGGCGAAATTCTGGGGCTGGTCGGCGAAAGCGGCTCGGGTAAGTCGGTGACCTGCATGAGCTTTTTGCGGCTGCTCAAGCGCGGCGGCACAATTGATGCTGGCGAGGTGATCTTCGAGGGCCAGGATCTGCTGAAAATGTCAGAGCGCCAACTCACCCGTATTCGCGGAGACCGGGTCGGTGTGGTTTTTCAAGACCCTATGTCGGCGCTCAACCCGACGATGAGTGTTGGCGGCAGGTGGCTGAAGCGGTTCTGCGCCACCGCAAAATCAGCAAAGCTGAGGCGCGGGCGCGGGCGATTGAGCTGTTTGATCTGGTGCGCATTCCGTCGGCTGAGGCGCGGATTGACAGCTATCCGCATGAGTTTTCGGGCGGCATGCGGCAACGTGTGATGATCGCTATTGCACTGGCTTGCGAACCCGCATTGCTGATCGCCGATGAGCCAACAACAGCCCTTGATGTGACAATACAGCGGCAAATTCTGGCGCTGCTCAAGGAGCTGCGCGACCGGCTCGGCATGGCTATTATCCTTGTCACACATGACCTTGGCGTTATTGCCGAAACCGCAGACCGGGTCATGGTGCTCTATGGCGGGCAAGTGATGGAAGAGGCCAGCGTTGGCGACTTGTTTGCAGCACCCCAACACCCCTATACGCGGGGCCTCTTGGCCGCGATCCCCGATCCGCGCCAGACCGATACACCGCTAGAGCCGATCCCCGGCAGCCCGCCTGATATGCGCGCGCCGCCGCCCGGCTGTCCGTTTGCGCCGCGCTGCCCCGAGGCCCGGCAGCAATGTATAATACCGCCGCCGCTTTACGGCGTGGCCACGGGGCAGAGCACAAATCCGGACGGCGGCCACCGCATGCGCTGCTGGTTGGCTGATCCTGCCGCTCCGGCAAGACCAGACAACGCTGCCTCGCCAAGGCAAGATATGGCGAGGGCAATAGCATGAACAAGCCGCTGCTAGAGCTGGATAATTTGCAAATGTATTTTCCAACACGGGCCGGGCCGCTGCGCGCTGTTGACGGGGTGAGCCTAAAGATTGAGCGCGGCGAAACGCTGGGGCTGGTGGGCGAAAGTGGCTGCGGCAAGTCTACGCTGGCGCGCGCATTGGTCCGGCTTTATCGGCCAACGGGCGGGCGGATCTTGCTTGACGGGGTTGATGTGACAACACTGTCTGACC
>JAESRD010000028.1 GCA_016764835.1 Paracoccaceae bacterium
CCAGTGCCCCGAACCGCTTCTCCTGGACGTCGTTCGGCGCTGGCCTGGGGCAGACACCCCCCCAATTGCCCCCGCATAATTTTTCGGGGCGCGGCTGGGCGCTGGCCAGCACCCCCATCCGCGCCAGCGAGACAAACGCGCCGACAGCCGCCAATGCCGCGCCGCCAAGCGAGACCACCAGCGCCGATAGCCACCAGAGCGGGCTCAGCGTCAGCGTGCCCGAAACCTCGGCCCCGTAGAGCCCGCGCAAGGTCGCCGCCACATCGGGCAACAACGCGGCGGCGATAAAATAGCCAAGCGCCGCACCTCCGATACCAGCGACCACCGCGAACACGGCCATTTCTGCCGCCATAAGCGCCATCAACCGCCCCAGCGGCACGCCCAGCGCCCGCAACGTGCGCACCATCGGGCGGCGTTGTTCAAACGCCAGCCCAACCGCGCCATGTGTGATGAAAATGCCGACGGAAAAGGCCAGCAGGCCAAAAGCAGTCAGGTTGAGATGAAAGCTCTGCGTCAGCTGCTCAAGATCGCTCTCATCGCTTGGCTGTTGCAGCACCAACGCACCGCTAAGCTGCCCTTCCAGATCGGCCAACGGCACCTGCATGCTTGGCTGCGCGGCGGCCAGCGTCAGATGGCTAATCTGGCCCTGCATACCCAGCAAGCGTTGCGCCACGGCAATGTCAGCCAGCCCGGTGCCCGGCGGCGCAGTCGGCAAAACGATCAGCGCCGCCCCGCTATTGGCAAAACTATCTAGCGTTTCGGCCCGGCCAAATATCTGCCCGGCCCCAGTCAGGAACCCAGCAATATCGCCCCCCCCTAGCTGCACCGGCGACAGGCCGACAGGCATGGTCAGCGGCTCAATCCCGATCAGCTGTGCGCCATTATAGCGCCCAGTCACTACCGGGCTTACCGCCCAACCGGCCCGACGCAGCACAATGTAATCAGCTTGCGCAATGGTGCCGCCATCAGCAGCCAAAAGCCGGGCAAACTGGCCCTCGCCCAGTGTCGCGGCGGCGGCGTCATACGAACCGCGCGCTTCGGCGTTTATGGCCTGCACGCCAGACCAAAGCGCCGTCGACAGCGCCAGCCCGGCAATCAGCGTAAACAGCTGCATCGGCGCGCGCCGCCAAAACGACCAGAGCGCCTGAAACACGACCAACATCTAGCACGGCCCGCGCGGCACAACTTGCCCGCGTGACAGATGCAGCTGGCGGTTCATCCGCGCGGCAACACGCGGCGAATGGGTTACCACCATCAACGCAGCGCCTGCGCTACCGGCCATGTCGAGCATCAGCTCTAGCACGCGGTCAGCTGTGTCTTCATCAAGGTTGCCGGTCGGCTCATCGGCCAATATCAGGCTTGGTTTTGCCGCCAATGTCCGGGCAATGGCGGCACGCTGTTGTTGGCCGCCAGACAGCTCTTCGGGGTATTTGTCGAGGTGATCAGCCAGCCCGATACGCGCCGCCAGCACATCGGCAGCACCCCGATCATAGCGCCCCGCCAAACGCGCCTGAAAGGCAATGTTGGCCCGCACATTCAAACTAGGGATCAGATTGAACTGTTGAAACACCACACCAACAGTGCCGCGCCGCAACGCTGCGCGTGCTTTGTCGCCCAGCCCAACAATATCGGTGCCACCCAGCACAATCTGCCCAGTATCGGGCACATCAAGCCCGGCGATAAGATGCAGCAATGTGCTTTTGCCGCTGCCGCTCTCGCCGGTCAGCGCCAGTGTTTCGCCCGCTGCCAGCTCTAGGCTGACCCCGCGCAATATCTGGCGCTGGCTCGCACCGCTGGCATAATTCTTGTGCAGATCGGTTACGCGCAGCAACATCAGCCGACCTCGCCGATACTGGGCCCGCCTGTCGCCGCCACGGCGATCGTCACCCCGATCAGCGCCACCGATGACAGCGCAAAAAACCACCGCTCCTTCACGGTCGACGGATCAGCCAACCAGCTGCGCACGCCTTTGATAAAATCAAACGGCCCCGGAAACGACGAGCCGCTTATTTCCTTGGCAAAACCCTGCGCCGCAAACAGCGCCCGAAACGCGCAGCGCGCCCAGATGACAAAGATTAGCCCCTGTATGATGACCAGTATGAGCAATGCCTTCTCCACGAATGACCTCCACTTGCGCTAGGTTTACAACACTCAGCCAGCACAGAGGACGGGCTTATTGCCGCGCCAACTTTGCCGCCCTTACGCCCATTATGACATGCCCTGCTTTAATAAAATTGCAATAATCCCTAATGGCCGGATTCAGACTTTCGTAAGACATTCGGACCAGAAATGAACTTGCGTGGGGGCAGATATGACAACCGCCTAGGGGACATGAATGCAAACGACAATGATTGATGGTGTAAAGGTAATTAAGCTAGCAGAAACACATCCTGAAGAGATTAGCTCTCAGGGCGACGCGATGACGATATTTCACATTTGGAACCTGCTTTCGGGCGGCGATTCACTTCGTGATTTGACTGTCGGCAACCGGGTGCTGCGCTAGGTTTACCAACCTGTGCAGCGCCTCCGGGGCGGGTAAGTGGCCTCTCTCCCGTCCCGGCCGGCTGTTTGTGTGATCTGCATGAATGCAAGTCTATCTCGCAGTTATATAGCAGCGTGCTTTAGGCCCACAGGTCGGTTGACAGGTATTTCAACCCGCTATCAGGGATGATCACCGCAATGCGCCCGCCCTCCTCAAGATCACTCAGCAAATGCATAGCAGCCGCCACATTTGCTCCGCCAGAAAATCCGCCAAATATACCTTCAACTTGCGCCAACTCGCGCGCCGTCTCGCGCGCCGCGTCGCCGCTGACCGACAGCCAGCCATCCACCGGCGCGTCTTTCATAAACCGCAAATCCGCCTTGGCATATCCGCCCCCTTGAATGGGGTGGGAACGCGCCACGATCGGCAGCCCGGCCAGCGCCTCCGCACCCTCGGGCTCGACGATATAGCCGCGCACTTTGGCCTTTTGCTGTAGCGCCTTGATCACCCCAGAATAGGTGCCGCCAGAGCCCACAAAATCGGCAAATGCTGTCAGCGTGCCATCCGAGGCCTCCCATAGTTCAGGCCCGGTGCCCAGCTCATGCGCCAGCGGGTTGCCCTGCAACTCAAACTGATCAGCCCGAAACGCGCCCCGCGCGGCGCAAATGCGCAGCACTTCGGCCTCAACCAAGGCCAGATCATCGCCGGTTACCTGACCGGACACGCCGCCCTCAGCCTGAGGCACAAGCACCACTTCGGCGCCAAAAGCCCGCATCATCCGCGCCCGCTCTTGCGAGTTGCCCGCCGACATGACGGCAACAAACGGATAGCCGCGCAGCGCGCAAACCATCGCCAACCCCGCGCCCATATTGCCGCTTGTCAGCTCAACCACAACTTGCCCCGGCTCCAGCAGATCGCGGGCCTCGGCCTCATCGATCACCCCCAAAGCGGCCCGGTCTTTCTTTGAATATCCGGGGTTGAGATAGTCCAACTTGGCCATGATCCGGCCTTTGAGCCCATGTTTGCGGGTTAACCTGTCGAGCCAAATGGACGGTGTATTGCCAATAGCTCCCAATATTGAACGATATGCTTTCGTAGAAATTGTGTTTCCGCCTATATTAATCAGCGCTGATAACACAGCAAACCGCCTCACAGCCAAACCCAAGCGCTGGCCAAACCCGGCCAGCCCCGCTCGCGCATCAATCTGACACTCGCTAAAGTTGACCTTGGGGAATTCTCGGGCGCAGGTCGAGTCAATTTGCCTCATCTGGCACAACATTTAGCCTATCGGCGCATGCCGCTGCCTATGATAATGTCAAACCATGCTGGGCTTATGCCAATTTTTCCGGCTTACCTGCAATTTGGCCTATGACTTGGCCGGAGAATTGGCCAGCGACTTGGAGAGCGGAAACATGAGCGAAATTGTCATCCTCGACGGTGCCCGCACCGCGATTGGCGGCTTTGGCGGCGCGCTGGCGGGCACACCGCCAGTTACTTTGGCCGCGCATGTCTCGCAGGCCGCCCTTGGCCGCGCCGGCGTCGCACCTGACCAGATCGGCACTGTGGTTTTTGGCCATGTCATCAACACCGAACCGCGCGACATGTATCTCGCCCGTGTTGCGGCGATTGAGGCAGGTGTGCCCCCCAGCGCACCGGCAATGAATGTGAACCGGCTTTGCGGATCAGGCATCCAAGCGGTCATCAGCGCCAGCCAGGCTTTGGCAGCAGGCGACGCCGATTTTGCCCTTGCTGGCGGCGCCGAATGTATGAGCCGCGCACCCTATATCATTCAAGACCAGCGCTGGGGCGCAAAGATGGGCGATATCAGGTCAATAGACATGATGCTCGGCGCGCTGAACTGCCCCTTTGGCACCGGCCATATGGGCATAACAGCTGAAAACGTTGCCGCCGAACATGGTGTCAGCCGCACCGACCAAGACAGCTTTGCCCTTGCCAGCCAAGAGCGCGCCGCCGCCGCGCAAGAAGCCGGGTATTTCGACGACCAAATCGCCCCGATCGAGCTGAAGGCACGGCGCGAGACGATCACTTTTGCCCGCGATGAGCACCTAAAGCCCACGACCGCGCAAAAACTGGCCAACCTGCGCCCTGCTTTCCAAAAATACGGCACGGTGACGGCAGGCAATGCCAGCGGCATTAATGATGGCGCTGCAGCCTTGGTGCTGGCCCGCGCTGACGCCGCAAAGCAGGCCGGGCTGCGGCCACGTGCGCGCATACTGGGCTACGGATTGGCCGGTGTGCGGCCAGAGGTGATGGGCATCGGCCCGGTCCCTGCCGTGCAGGCTTTGTTCAAAAAGACCGGCCTGACTGCTAATAGTTTTGATGTGATCGAGTCGAATGAGGCCTTTGCCGCCCAAGCACTGGCCGTCAGCGCCAAGCTGGCGCTTGATGCCAGCAAGGTAAACATCGACGGCGGCGCCATTGCGCTGGGCCATCCTGTCGGCGCGACAGGGGCGATCTTAGTCATCAAAGCTTTGTCTATTCTTGAGCGTATCGGCGGCAGGCGGGCGCTGATCACCATGTGCATTGGTGGCGGACAGGGCGTAGCCTTGGCCATTGAGCGGCTCTGAAGCAGCGGCCACGACACCACATTACACCAACACATTGCCAATGATTGCACCGATTTGGGCTAGGCCCTCAGCCGGTAATTTGCAATATAATCTTACGAGGTGCGCATAGCCGCCTCACAGAGCAGATGATCAGGGGCAATATGCAAAAGCCGGGCCAACAGTTTGACACCATGCTGGCGCAGCCCGGCGAAGATGATGACATCGACCTGCTTGCCATTTTCCGCACGCTCTGGCGCGGCAAAATCCTGATCCTTTTCTGTGTTCTGTTGGCGCTGGTGGCTGGCTGGTATCAAGCCTACCGCGTCGCCACGCCGATCTATTCGTCAACCGCGCAAATGGCGCTGTTGCTGCGCTCCGAGCAGTTGATTGACCTCGATTCAGTCATTTCAGGTGTCTCGGGCGACGAATATAGCATGAATACAGAGATGGAAGTCATCCGCTCGCGCGATCTTGTCGGCCGTTTGGTTGATCAGCTGGGGCTGATAGACGACCCCGAGTTTAACAGCACTCTGCCGCAACCCGAGCGCGCGCCGTCGCTTGGCGCGCTGGTCAGCATTGGCCTCGACAAATTGCGCATGGTTCTGTCACCGCCCGAGCCAGACAGTGGCACCATGCCCGATGAGGCGACAATCCGGCGCCGTGTGATTGATGCTGTGCGCAGCCGGATCTCGCCGCAGACCCGTGAATGGTCGTATATCTTCACCATCACGGTCACCTCGCAAAGCCGCGAAAAGTCGGCGCTTATGGCCAATACAATGGCTGCAATTTACCGCGACGATCAAATAAGGATCAAGGTTGAGGCGACGGAGAATGCCGCAATCTGGCTGGCCGAGCGGGTGAGCCAGCTGCAGCTAGAGCTTGAACAGCAACAAAGTGCCGCCAATGCACTGCGCGCGGCCAATGCGCTGGTCAGCTCTGAGGGGCTGCAAGCGCTCAATGCCCAAGCGCTTGAACTGCGCCAATTGCTGCACGTTGCCCAAGGACAGCTGATCCGCCTTGAGGCGCAATCGGCGGCCCTAACGGCCGTGGATGGCACCAGCAGCATTGAAGCCCGGCTGGCCGCGGCATCTGACGCCCAGCTTGAAGCGATTGCCGCCTCTGTGACCGCAGGCGACACCAGTGCGCGGGCGCGTTTTGACCGCCGTTATGCGCAGATATTGCTCCAAGCGCAGACCGATCGCTCACGGCTGGGGCAGCAGGTTGGCGAGCTGAGTGCCGCCGACCGTGACCTGAGCCAGCAGCTCAGCCAGCAGTCAGAAGAGTTTCAGAAGCTGCAATTGCTTGACCGCGAGGCCGAGGCGACGCGGATATTGTATGAAACTTTCCTGACCCGGCTCAAGGAAACCCGGTGCAGCAAGGCGTGCACCAGCCCGATAGTCGGATACTCTCAGAGGCGACACCCGGCAAACAAGTCGCCCCACGCAAGACCTTCATCCTCGCCTCGGCGATTATGATCGGGCTGGCGATTGGCCTTGGCTTCGTGCTGCTGCGCGAGTTTTTGCAGAACACCTTCCGCACAGCAGAAGACCTTGAGCGCAAGACCGGCATGGTTGTGCTCGGTCAGATCCCGCGTGTGCCGGCGCGCGGGCGGCTTGGTATCATCAAATACCTACAGTCGAAACCGTCATCAGAGGCGGCCGAGGCCATTCGAAACCTGCGCACTTCGGTACTTTTGTCAAATATCGACAAGCCACCGCAAGTGATCATGTCGACATCTTCGATCCCCGGTGAGGGCAAAACCACGCTGGCCGTGGCTTTGGCGCAAAATTTTGCCGGGCTCGACAAACGGGTTTTGCTGATAGAGGGCGATATTCGCCGACGGATTTTTGAAAACTACTTCAAACAGGACAAAGACGCGGCCGGGCTTATCAGCGTCGTCTCTGGCCAAGCCAAACTCGCCGAGGCCGTCTACCGGCCCGCCAAGCTGAACTTTGATGTTTTGATGGGCGAAAAGTCTCCCATCAACGCCGCCGATCTATTCTCGTCAGACAGTTTCAAGAACCTGCTGATCGAGGCTCGCAGCCAATATGACTATATTATCATCGACACACCGCCCGTGCTGGTCGTGCCCGATGCCCGGGTGATAGCCCAGTTGAGCGACGCGGTGCTCTACTCGGTGCGGTGGGATGCGACCACGACCAGCCAAGTTGCCGAAGGCCTGCGCCAGTTTCGTGCGGTCGATATCGGCGTGTCCGGGTTGGTGCTGTCGCAGGTCGATCCGCGCGGCATGCGCCGCTATGGTTACGGCTCAAAATACGGCGCGCATACGCGGTTTGGTCGGGGCTATTATCAGAATTAACCAACCGCAAAAGCCTAGGACAGCTGCTTAGAATTTGGCGGTGGGCGGCAGTCGGATCATTGACGCGATGCACGCTTTAGCATGTCTGATATCAGACTGCCTTAGGCGCGCTGCTCAAGCATCTCAATCTGTAAGACCTCAAGCACCTTGCGCTCAATATCAGCCGCGTTCAGGCCAGCCGCATCATACATTTCCTTAGGTCCAGCATGGTCAATAAACACATCAGGCAGAACCATTGAGCGGTATTTAAGCCCCTGATCAAACACACCTTCCTCGGCCAGAAGCTGGGCTACATGGCTACCAAAACCGCCAATAGCGCCCTCTTCAATCGTGATCAGCACCTCATGCTCGGCGGCCAAACCCAAGATCATATCGCGGTCCAGCGGTTTGGCAAAACGCGCATCGGCAATGGTCGGCTTTATGCCCCGCACGGCCAATGCCTCGGCGGCGGCATGCACTTCTTTTAGCCGGGTGCCAAGCGTCAGCAGCGCCACGCGGCTACCCTGCTGGATCATCCGGCCCTTGCCGATCTCCAGCGGCTCCGGCTTGGCCGGGATCTCAACGCCAACGCCTTCGCCGCGCGGGAAACGAAACGCAATCGGCCCGTCATCATAGCCCGCAGCGGTGACAACCATCCGCGCCAGCTCAGCCTCATCAGAGGCGGCCATAACCACCATGCCGGGCAGGTTGGTCAAAAACGCCACATCAAACGCGCCCGCATGGGTGGCGCCGTCAGCGCCAACCAGCCCGGCCCGGTCTATCGCGAAGCGCACGGGCAGGCCTTGCAGCGCCACATCATGCACGATCTGATCGTAGCCGCGCTGAAGGAACGTCGAATAAATCGCGCAAAACGGCCGCATACCGCCCGCCGCCAGCCCGGCGGCAAAGGTCACGCCATGTTGCTCGGCAATGCCGACATCAAAACAGCGGCTGCCGTAACGCTGCATAAACTGGTTTAGCCCCGTGCCATCTGGCATGGCCGCAGTGACGGCGCAAATACGCGGATCATCCGCCGCCAAATCCATCAGGCTATTGGCAAAAACCGAAGTATAGCTCGGCGCGTTTGACGGCGCTTTGGCCTGCTCGCCGGTCACAACATCAAACTTGCCAACGCCGTGGCCCTTGTCGCGCGCCCGCTCGGCCGGGCCATATCCCTTGCCCTTTTTGGTGATCGCATGGATCAAAATCGGCCCGGTCGCGCGCTGCTTAACCGTGCGCAAAACCGACAGCAGGCTATCCATGTCATGGCCGTCAATCGGGCCAAGATAAGAGAAGCCCAGCTCTTCAAACAAAGTGCCGCCAACGGTCATATGCTTGAGCATATCTTTGGCCCGTTTCGCACCTTCGCGCAGCGGCGGTGGCAGCAGGCTAACGGCGCCTTTGGCCGCAGCCTTTAGCTCTTGAAACGGCGCGCCAGCATAAAGGCTCGACAAGTAGGACGACATAGCACCCACAGGCGGCGCGATCGACATCTCGTTATCATTGAGAATAACAATCAGCCGTTTCTTAAGATGACCGGCATTATTGAGCGCCTCATAGGCCATGCCCGCCGACAAAGCCCCGTCGCCAATAATGGCAATGCAGTCGCCAATACCGTGCTCTGGCGCGCCGCCGAGATCGCGTGCCGCAGCAAAGCCTAAGGCGGCAGAAATCGAGGTCGAACTATGCGCCGCGCCAAACGGATCGTAAGCGCTCTCAGTGCGTTTGGTAAAACCCGACAGCCCGTCCTTTTGCCGCAAGGTGCGGATACGGTCACGCCTGCCGGTCAGGATTTTATGCGGGTAAGTCTGGTGGCTTACATCCCATATCAGCTTGTCTTTTGGCGCATCAAACACGGCATGCAGCGCCACTGTCAGCTCAACCACACCCAGCCCAGCGCCCAGATGGCCACCCGTTTGGCTAACCGCCGAAATCGTCTCGGCGCGCAGCTCATCAGCGAGCTGGCGCAGCTGCGCATCGCTCATCCGTTTGAGATCTTGCGGCACATTAACTGTGTCGAGCAGCGGTGTGTTGGGCCGATCTGGCATTTTGCTCAGACTCCTATTTGTTGCGGGCAATAACGAAACGCGCCGCCTGCTTCAAGGTTGCGGCCTCTGCGCCATAGCAGCGCAGGGCCTCACAAGCCTCTTCAACAAGCCCGCGCGCCCGCGCCGCCGCGCCGTCTTGGCCGAGCAAAGTCACGAAAGTGGCCTTGCCTGCGGCGGCATCCTTACCAACCGCTTTACCAACTGTTCCAGCATGACCCTGAACATCTAGTAAATCATCGGCAATTTGAAAGGCGAGACCAAGCGCTGTGGCATATTCTTGCAACGGCGCAGTGTTGCCCCCGGCCATAAGCGGCCCGGCCATCGCGGCCCAGCTGATCAGCTTGCCAGTTTTCAGCCGTTGCAGCTCGGTGATCTGCGTCAGCGTCAGCGGGGTGGCTGCGGTCTCGGCGGCAATATCCATCATCTGGCCACCGACCATGCCGCCCGCCCCGGCCGCCTTGGCCAGACTGACCACCAGCGGCGCCACGGCAGCGCCAAACTTGGCGTCGGCCAGCAGCTCAAAGGCAAAGGTCAGCAGCGCGTCACCAGCCAGCACAGCCGTGGCTTCATCCCACTTTTTGTGCACTGTCGGCAGGCCGCGCCGCAGGTCATCATCATCCATACAGGGCAGATCATCATGCACCAATGA
>JAESRD010000342.1 GCA_016764835.1 Paracoccaceae bacterium
AAGCACCGCGCCAAGCTCGACGATAACGCGCAGCTGGCCAGTTTTGCCGAGACCCTTGAGAAAGTGGTCATCGACACAGTTGAAAGCGGCGCCATGACCAAAGACCTCGCCCTGCTGGTCGGGCCAGACCAAGCCTGGCTGACCACCGAAGGCTTCCTTGAGAAGATTGACACCAACCTAAATAAAGCGCTGGTATAGCGCCCAATACCCCCGGCCATTTCCAAAAATTTGGCCGGGGGGCCACCCCAAAATTTGGTTAAATACATCTATGCCCGCACCGGTCCCTTTTCCGCAAGTAACCGATCAAAAACACAGCCATCTAGAAGACGCGCAAGGCCTATTCACCGGCATGTTCTTTTGCACCGCCGCCATGCTGGTGCTCACACATCTCGGCCTGCTTACCGGGCAAATGGCCGGGCTGGCGGTGATCATCTCCTACCTGACCGGTTGGAGCTTTGGCCTAATCTTCTTTGTCATCAATCTGCCATTCTACTGGCTGGCTTGGAACCGCATGGGCAAAATCTTCACCCTCAAATCACTTGGCTGCGTCGCCGGCCTGTCGCTCATGCTCGAATTCTTCCCACCGCATTTTCAACTGGCCCATGTCTCGCCGTGGTTCGGCGCGCTGCTGTTCGGCATCATGTCTGGCTCTGGCCTGTTGGCAATTTTTCGCCATGGCGGCAGTCTCGGTGGTCTCGGTGTTGTCGCCCTCATGGTCCAAGATCAAACCGGCTTCAAAGCCGGGCATTTGCAATTGATATTCGATGCTTGCCTGTTCAGCGTCGCCTTTTTCTTGTTCCCGACCAGCGTGGTGCTCTACTCTTTGCTGGGCGCCTTCGTGGTAAATATCGTGATTTCTTTCAATCATAGGCGTGATCGCTACATTGCCCATTGATATGCTGCACTGCAGCATATATGTCGGTGCTTCAGACATCTTGGCTGAATATTAACACCAAACATTCTTTTTGCTGGCGTTTTGCGCGCTTGCAGGCTATGCGCCGCCCAACCCCCAGTGAGGCACAAAATGGACATTCGTAACATCGCGATTATCGCGCACGTTGATCACGGCAAAACGACCTTGGTTGATGAACTGCTAAAACAATCCGGCTCGTTCCGTGAAAACCAAGCTGTTGCCGAACGGGCAATGGACAGTAATGACATCGAGCGTGAGCGCGGTATCACCATTCTGGCCAAAGCAACGTCGGTTCAGTGGAACGGCGTGCGGCTCAATATCGTTGACACGCCCGGCCACGCCGATTTTGGCGGCGAAGTTGAGCGGATTTTGTCGATGGTTGACGGTGTTGTGCTGTTGGTCGATGCCGCCGAAGGCCCAATGCCGCAGACCAAGTTTGTGACATCCAAAGCTTTGGCCCTTGGCCTCAAGCCAATCGTCGTGCTCAATAAAGTTGACAAGTCAGACGCCGAGCCAGATCGCGCGCTTGACGAATGTTTTGATCTGTTCTCCAACCTTGGTGCAACCGACGAGCAGCTCGATTTCCCACATCTTTATGCCTCCGGCCGTGCTGGTTGGGCCGACGAAGAACTTGATGGCCCGCGCGAAAATCTCGACGCCCTGTTCGAGTTGATCATCAAGCACGTTGAGCCACCAAAGCAGCAAGCTGCCAAGGATGAGCCTTTTCGCATGTTGGCAACCACCCTGTCCGCCGACCCGTTCATTGGCCGCATTCTAACCGGCCGTGTTGAGGCTGGCACCCTGCGCGCTGGCGAAAGCGTAAAGGCCATTGGCCGTGACGGCAAAAAGATCGAAAACTTCCGCGTCACCAAAGTGCTGGCCTTTCGCGGGCTGACCCAAACACCGATTGATGAGGCCGTTGCCGGCGACATCGTCACGCTTGCGGGCATGAAAATGGCCACCGTTGCCGACACGATCTGCGCGCTTGAGGTTGATATTCCAATCCCCGCGCAGGCGATCGACCCGCCAACAATCACCGTGACCTTTGGCATCAACGATTCCCCCCTTGCTGGCCGTGAAGGCAAGAAGGTGCAGTCTCGCGTCATCCGTGAGCGGTTGATGAAAGAGGCCGAAGTGAACGTGGCCATCAAGGTTACTGACACGCCGAGCGGCGAGGCTTTTGAAGTCGCTGGTCGTGGCGAGCTGCAAATGGGCGTGCTGATCGAGAACATGCGCCGCGAAGGTTTTGAGCTGTCAATCTCGCGCCCGCAGGTTCTGTTCCGCGAAGAAAACGGTCAACAGATGGAGCCAATCGAAGAAGTCACCATTGACGTTGATGATGACTATACCGGTGCTGTTGTTGAAAAGCTGACCGGCCCGCGCCGTGGTGAGCTGACAGAGATGAAGCCCGCCGGTGTTGGCAAAACCCGTATCGTCGCGCTCGTGCCGTCACGTGGCCTTATCGGCTATCAGGGCGAGTTCATGACCGATACGCGCGGCTCTGGCGTGCTTAACCGCATCTTCCACAGCTGGGCCCCGCATCGTGGCGCTATTCAGGGCCGCCGTCAGGGCGTTCTGATTTCCATGGAAAACGGCACCGCCGTTGCCTATGCTTTGTGGAACCTTGAAGACCGTGGCAAGATGTTTATCGACCCACAATCTGCGGTTTATACAGGCATGATCATCGGTGAACATAGCCGTGAAAACGATCTTGAAGTGAACCCGCTCAAGGGCAAAAAGCTGACCAACGTCCGGGCCTCGGGCACAGACGAAGCGGTTAAACTGACCACGCCAGTTATCATGACGCTCGAGCAGGCGATCGCCTATATCGACAATGATGAGCTGGTTGAGGTCACGCCAAAGAGCATCAGGTTGCGCAAACGCTACCTTGACCCGCATGAGCGCAAGCGCGCATCGCGCAAAGCCAGCTAAACGAAAAAGCCCCGCAGAAATCCTGCGGGGCTTTTTATTTGGGCCAATGGGCGTGTTGTTAAGAAGCGACTTCCTCAACAATCGAAAGCTCGCGTTGCGCCGCCCCTTTGGCAAAGCTCAGTGCCTCTTGGTAGGCATCCGAAAAATAACAATCATGAGCGGCTTGAAGGCTCGGGAACCGGGCCACAACATTGCGCGGCCGGTCAGCACCCTCTAGCTGTTCATAGGCGCCGCCACGGGCCAGAAACACGCCGCCATGGCTGGCAATCGCGCCGGTTGCGCGGCTGGCATATTCGCCGTACGCGGCCTCGTCAGTCACCAATACATGGGCAATCCAAAGTGCACTCATTTCTGCTCTCCTATTAGCGTTTCTACCGCCGTTATCGCTGCTGCTGCATTCTCAACCGAGGCCGCACCGCCCTGAGCAAGATCAGCCCGGCCACCGCCGCCCTTACCACCCAGCGCGCCGACAGCAGCGCGCAACAGATCAACCGCCGACAGCTTATCGGTCAGGTCCGACGTCACCCCAGCAGCAATCGCCGCCCGGCCCCCAGTATCAGCAATCAGCAGCACAACGCCGCTCTTAATCTCAACCTTCAAGTCATCAATAATCGACGGCAGGTCTTTGCCCGTCACCCCCGACAAAACCTGCGCCTGAAACGCGATCCCGCCAATATCCTTGGCCTGAGGTGCCGCCGCCGCCTTGCCCGACATGGCCAACTCACGGCGCAGTTGCGCTACTTCATTGGCCAATGATTTGCGCTCATCAGACAGAGCTTTAACCCGCTCAACCGTCTCACCAATCGGCGCTTTGAGCACGTGCGCCACATCGGCCAGCCGCTTTTGCTGTTCGGCCATATGGTTCAGAGCCGTCTGCCCAGTCAGCGCCTCAACCCGGCGCACGCCAGAGCTGCTGGCACTGTCTGACAGCAGCACAAACGCACCAATATCGCCGGTGCGGCTCACATGGGTGCCGCCGCAAAGCTCAAGCGAATAGGTGGTGCCATCGCTACCTTTGCCCGACCCGTCCTCATGGCCCATCGACACAACACGCACCTCGTCACCATATTTCTCGCCAAACAAAGCCTGAGCGCCAAGAGCGCGGGCATCATCAGGTGTCATTACCCGGGTCTCAACCACAGTATTTTGGCGGATTTGCGCGTTTACCTGCTCTGAGACCCGCGAAATCTGCTCGGGCGCGAGGCCCTTGCCATGGCTAAAGTCAAACCGCAGCCGTTCAGGCGCATTAAGCGAGCCGCGCTGTGCAACATGGTCGCCCAACGCGCCGCGCAGGGCTTCGTGCAACAGGTGCGTGGCCGAATGGTTGGCCTCAATAGCATCACGCCGCGCCCGGTCAACGACCAGATCAGCGCCTTGGCCCGTGCTGATAACACCCTCAACCACCTTGGCGTGGTGAATGAAAATTCCCGCGCTTTTCTTGGTGTCGGTGATTTCAGCCAGCCCAGTATCCGTGCGCAACGTACCGCTATCGCCAACCTGCCCGCCAGACTCGGCGTAGAACGGCGTTTGGTTGAGCACAATTTGCAGGCTTTGCCCGACCTTGGCCTCGGTCGCCACAACACCCTCATCATCAATCAGCGCCACAATCTGGCCCTCGGCGCGCTTGGTGTCATAGCCCAGAAATTCGCTGGTGCCATGCGTGTCAGCAATGTCAAACCACATGCTCTCATCAGTCGCCGTGCCTGCGCCAACCCAGGCCGCGCGGGCCTTGGCTTTTTGCGCCGCCATCGCTGCTTCAAACCCGGCTTGGTCAACACCGCGGCCCTTTTCGCGCAACGCATCTTGGGTCAGATCAAACGGGAAACCGAATGTGTCATAGAGCTTAAACGCCGCCTTGCCGGGCAGATCTTTGCCCTCTTCCAGCCCGTCCAGCTCATCATCGAGCAGGCGCAATCCGCGCTCAAGTGTTTGGCGGAACCGGGTTTCTTCAGAATAGAGTGTTTCTTTGATCAGCGCCGAAGCCTGACCCAGCTCAGGGTAAGCAGCGCCCATTTCATGCACCAACGCCGGCACAAGCCGGTGCATCAGCGGATCTTTGGCGCCAAGCAAATGCGCATGGCGCATAGCCCGGCGCATGATCCGGCGCAGCACATAGCCGCGGCCCTCATTTGACGGCATCACACCGTCAGCCAACAGAAACGAGGTCGAGCGCAGATGGTCGGCAATCACCCGGTGATGGGTCAGATGAGCCTCATCAGTGCTGGTCGAGCTTTCATGCGCGCTGGCATCTACCAAGGCCCGCATCAGATCAGTCTCGAACACATTATTCGTGCCTTGCAGCAGCGATGATATCCGCTCAAGCCCCATGCCAGTATCGATCGATTGGTTCGGCAGATCGGTCAGTGAGCCATCGGCATGCTGCTCGTTTTGCATGAATACGAGGTTCCAGATTTCAATAAATCTATCGCCGTCTTCCTCAGCGCTGCCCGGAGGTCCGCCCCAAATATGATCGCCGTGATCAAAGAAAATCTCGGTACAGGGGCCACAAGGGCCCGTCGGCCCCATCCGCCAAAAGTTGTCATCAGTGGCAATGCGAATGATCCGCTCATCGGGCAGCCCGGCGACCTTTTTCCAAAGATCGGCGGCTTCATCATCAGTGTGATAAACCGTTACCAGCAGCTTTTC
The DNA here is from genome assembly GCA_016764835.1 of Paracoccaceae bacterium. The sequence goes on from JAESRD010000342.1 coordinate 5,492, forward strand.
AGCTGGAATGCCAAGCTCTTTGGTGATCATCTCCCAAGCGAATGGTATTGCGTCAGACTTAAAATAATCACCAAACGAGAAATTACCGAGCATTTCAAAGAAGGTCAGATGGCGGGCAGTGTAGCCGACATTGTCGAGGTCATTATGTTTGCCGCCAGCGCGCACACATTTTTGCGATGTCGCGGCGCGGTTATAATCGCGGGTTTCAACTCCAGTGAACATGTTCTTGAACTGGACCATGCCCGAATTGGCAAACATCAATGTCGGGTCATTGCGCGGCACAAGCGGCGATGAGGCGACGACCTCATGGCCGTTACGGGCAAAATAGCTGAGAAATGAGCTGCGAATATCGGCAAGGTTGGTCATGGCGGTCCCAAAGGTAAGTGATCTGGTCGTACCGCAATAACCTTGCCGCAATGACGCGTCCAGCCAAATGCAAAGGCCGGGCAATGCCCGGCCTTGTTTTCGTTCAGCTAAATTTGGGCTTAGTCTTCGACCAGAGCCTCAACGCCTTGGGCAGCAGGCTCAGCATCTAGCCCATGTGAAGCACGGATTTTATCTTCAATCTCAATCGCCATGGCGCTGTGTTCCCGCAGGTATGTTTTGGCGTTTTCACGCCCCTGCCCGATCCGTTCATCACCGTATGAGAACCAAGACCCGGCCTTGTCGACAACACCGGCCTTAACCCCAAGATCTAGGATTTCACCCATTTTCGAGATGCCTTCGCCATACATGATGTCAAATTCAACCTGCTTAAAGGGCGGCGCAACTTTGTTCTTAACAACTTTAACGCGGGTCAAATTGCCAACAATTTCATCGCGGTCTTTGACCGAGCCAATACGGCGAATATCAAGCCGCACCGAGGCATAGAACTTCAGCGCATTGCCACCTGTTGTGGTTTCAGGGCTGCCAAACATCACGCCAATTTTCATCCTGATTTGGTTGATGAAGATCACCATGCATTTGGACCGCGAGATTGAGCCGGTCAGCTTGCGCATGGCTTGGCTCATCAAACGGGCATGAACGCCAACGCTGGCATCGCCCATATCGCCTTCAAGCTCAGACTTTGGCGTCAGGGCAGCCACCGAATCGATGACAATCAGGCCGACAGCGCCAGAGCGCACCAGCGTATCAACAATCTCAAGCGCCTGTTCACCAGTATCTGGCTGCGAAATCAGCAACTCATCAAGGTTAACACCCAGCTTTTCGGCATAAGATGGATCAAGCGCGTGCTCGGCATCAATAAAGGCGCAAACGCCGCCGGTTTTTTGCATCTCCGCGACGACATGCAGCGTCAGCGTGGTTTTACCCGAGCTTTCCGGCCCATAAATCTCAATGACCCGGCCTCTAGGCAAGCCGCCTATGCCGAGTGCGATATCAAGCCCCAATGAGCCGGATGATACCGACTCGATTGCGGGCAGCGCGTTATCGCCACCGAGCTTCATAATAGAGCCCTTGCCGAACTGCCGTTCAATCTGAGCCAAAGCGCTATCGAGCGCCTTTTGCTTTTCTGCGGTTTTTCTGTCTGTACTGCGCTTGTCGGTCATCTTGAGTAAATCTGCCGTTGCCATCATTTCCGTCCTTATCCCACAGCCGCTGCCAAGCAGCAATCTCGGTTTTGTTCTCTTCTTGTTCCCACCCATATGCGGACAAAAAGAGAACATTTCAAGTAAAATCTTATATGTTCACTTTTCATCAGGTTTAGTTAAAGAGTCGTTTACAGTGGCTGCATATTGTTGATTCAGCTGCGGAAAGGGTACAATTGCTGGTTTTTGTGAAAGAAAAATTGGTTCTTTTGGCAGTGCCAAAAACCGGAACAACCGCACTTCACGCCGCTTTAGCCCCGCGTGCGGGCATTGTTATGCGTGATCCGCCGGAACTAAAGCACACGCCTTTGCGCCGCTATAAGCGCTACATTGCGCCGATGGTTGAGCACGACGATGTGCCGCTGCAAACTTTAGCCGTTCTGCGCCATCCGGTTGACTGGCTCGGCAGCTGGTACCGGTATCGCCATCGTGACAAGCTGGTTGGCCAGCCAAACAGCACCCGCGACATTAGCTTTGATGATTTTGTCAGTGAATATGTAAAGGGTAAGCCCGCCGCCTATGCGGCTATTGGCGCGCAGGCACGGTTTGTTAAAAATGCCGCGGGCGAAGTCGGGGTTGATCATCTGTTTCAATATGAAAACCAACCGGGGCTGCGCGGCTTTTTAGAGGAGCGCCTGTCGGTTAAGCTTGACCTGCCGCAGCGCAATGTATCGCCCAAAATGGAGCTGAGCCTGTCTGCGCCCATCCGCGCCAAGCTAGAGCGCAAATGCGCGGCCGAGTTTGAAATATGGGAGACCGCGCGCCGCTAAGCCGCTTGGGCTCCGCAATTGTGCCATTATGTTGTGCAAAGCCTCAACGCGTGAAATTTAACTAAAATTATCCATTTCGGAGCTGCACCCCATGGCGATGAAGGCCGCGATCACACATCTGACCCATTACAAATATGACCGCCCGGTAACATTAGGACCGCAGATCATACGGCTGCGCCCGGCGCCACATAGCCGCACACGGGCGATCAGCCATTCGCTCAAGGTTTCGCCGAGCAATCATTTCGTCAACCACCAGCAAGACCCCTATGGCAACTGGCTGGCGCGGTTTGTCTTTAATGAGCCGGTGCGTGAGTTCAAGATCGAGGTCGGGCTGACGGCAGATATGAGCGTCTATAATCCGTTCGATTTCTTCGTTGAGGATTTTGCCGAGAATTTCCCGTTTGACTACGGTGATGATTATTCTGACGATCTGGTGATTTACCGCCAAGTCGCCCCGCCCAGCATTGTGTTGCAGCAATTCCTGCGCAAGGTCGATCTGACCCCGCGCTCGATCAATGACTTTATTGTCGAGCTAAACCGTCTCGTCTCCGAAGAGGTCGGCTATGTCATCCGCATGGAGCCGGGCGTGCAAACCCCCGAAGAAACCCTAACCACGGGCAAAGGTTCTTGCCGCGACAGCTCATGGTTGTTGGTCAATGTGCTGCGCCAGCTCGGCTTTGCCGCGCGCTTTGTCTCTGGCTACCTGATCCAGCTGCGCCCTGATCTTGATGCGATAGACGGCCCCTCCGGCACCGCCAAAGACTTTACCGATCTGCATGCATGGACAGAAGTTTACCTGCCCGGCGCCGGTTGGATCGGGCTTGACCCGACCTCTGGCCTGCTCACCGGCGAGAGCCATATTCCACTGGCCGCCACGCCGCATTATTCCAATGCAGCACCTATTTCAGGCATGGCGACTGCTGCCGAAGTCACCTTCGACTTTGACATGACCATTGCCCGCGTGGCCGAGCACCCGCGCATCACCATGCCGTTTTCCGACACATCATGGGACGCGCTCAACGCACTTGGCCACAAGGTCGATAAAGCGCTCAAAGACGGCGATGTGCGCCTGACCATGGGCGGCGAGCCAACATTCGTGTCGATTGATGATTTTGAGAGCGATGAGTGGAATTCAGACGCCACTGGCCCACAAAAACGCGCCTTTGCTGACCGGCTCATCCGCCGCCTCCAAACCCGGTTCGCGCCGGGTGGGTTCCTGCATTTTGGCCAAGGCAAATGGTATCCCGGCGAGACCTTGCCGCGTTGGACCTTCTCGCTCTATTGGCGCAAAGACGGCCAGCCAATCTGGCGCAACCCAGAACTGATTGCCGGCGAAGATGATGATTATGGCCCCGGTGCCAACGAGGCCGCCGCCCTAACAGCGGCCATTGCCGAAGAGCTGGGCGTGCCAGATGACAATATCGCGCCCGCCTTTGAAGACCCGGCCGAATGGTTGCTCAAAGAGGGCAATCTGCCCGAGAACGTCTCGCCCGAAAACTCTGAGCTGGAAGACCCTGAAGCCCGCCGCCGCATGGCTCTTGTGTTTGAACGTGGGCTGACGGAGCCAGTTGGCTTCGTGCTGCCGGTGCAGCGCTGGCAGGGCAAGGCCGACAAAACTGACAAGATGAAGAACCCCGCCAAGTGGATGTCTGAGAGCTGGCAATTCCGCCGTGGCAAGCTGTTCCTTGTGCCGGGTGACAGCGCGCTTGGTTACCGCATTCCGCTCTCGGCTCTGCCTCATCTCGAAGAAGCCGCCTACCCGTTCGTGCATGCCGCCGACCCAATGTTGCCGCAAACCCCACTGCCAGACATGGAGGCGCGCGCGCAACCCGTGGCGCACTTTACCGCCGCTGAGGCCACTCAAGACCGGCCCGGCCAACCCGCCGCCGCAGACCAGATCGACGGCTTTGTGCGCACCGCCCTGTCTGTCGAGCCGCGCTCTGGCCGGCTATGCGTGTTCATGCCGCCGGTCGAGTCAGCCGCCGACTATCTAGAGCTGCTCGCCGCCGCCGAGGCCGCGGCTGAGCGGCTACAGATGCCCGTCCATATCGAAGGCTACGCCCCGC
>JAESRD010000343.1 GCA_016764835.1 Paracoccaceae bacterium
GCAAGGCAATAATTCGAAAAACCATCAAACAGCAAGATGTCGATGTTTTCTGTCTCGTAAGCAGGTTGCATCCAATTTGGCATGATTATCAGTCAATCCTGTATGGTGCCAAAAATCAAGGAGAATGGTGATTTTTGCAGGATGCGTGCCACGAATGCGCATAAATAGCGCTGCCAATCGGGCGCAATGATGCGCCCGATTGGCAGTTAAACCGTCAGTTCGTCAGTCAGTTTTGCTCTGCTCGGCATCGGGGTCGGCCTTGCCAACCCCCATAAACACGCTCTTGAGCGGCAGTGCCCAGAGCACACCGAGCACCGCATAGATGATCAGCTCGACAACAATAGGCGGGCGGCCGAAATAGCTGACCCAAAGCGCGAAGAGCAGCATCGACACCATGATATAAAGCGGCAAACCGACGACCAAAATGATCACCGACCAAAGACGCCGCTTTTTGTAACTCATTGCCATTTGTTCAATCCGAAGTGGGGGGCCATTTGTTCAATCCGAAGTGGGGGGCCATTTGTTCAATCCGAAGCGGCGGGCCATTTGTTCAATCCGAAAACGGAGTCAAAAAATCAATCTGCGAACGGGTCCGTCACAAGGATGGTATCCTCGCGCTCGGGCGAGGTCGAGACCAAGGCGACCGGGCATTGGATAAGTTCCTCAATCCGGCGGACATATTTGATCGCTTGCGCGGGCAGGTCGGCCCAGCTGCGTGCCCCGGCCGTGCTGCCAGACCAGCCTTCGATCGTCTCATATATTGGCGTCACACGGGCCTGCTGGTCGGCCGCGGTTGGCAAGTAATCCATGCGTTTGCCGTCCAGCTCATAGGCGACGCAGATCTTCAGCTCAGGCAAGCCGTCGAGCACATCCATCTTGGTCAGGGCAATACCGTTGACACCAGACAGCACGCAAGTCTGGCGCACAAGCACGGCATCAAACCAACCGCAACGGCGCTTGCGGCCCGTCACTGTGCCCTTTTCGCGGCCAACAGTGGCGAGGTGTTCGCCGACATCGTCAAACAGCTCGCAAGCAAACGGGCCTTCGCCAACGCGGGTGGTATAGGCTTTGACGATACCAAGCACGAAATCAATCGCGCCGGGGCCAATGCCGGTGCCGGTCGCGGCCATGCCCGAAAGCGTGGTCGATGACGTCACAAACGGATAAGTGCCGAAGTCAACGTCGAGCAAGCTGCCCTGCGCGCCTTCAAACAAAATCCGCTGGCCAGCGCGGCGGCGCTCATTAAGCTCTTTCCAAACTGGGGCGGCATAGGGCAGAACCTTTGGCGCAATCTCAAGCAGCTGCTTCTTGAGCAATACCGCATCGACCTCGGGCATGTTATGCCCACGGCGCAGTGCATTATGGTGCTGCAACAGACGGCCAATGCGGGCGTCCAGCGTTGGCTCATCGGCCAAGTCAGCAACACGAATAGCCCGCCTGCCAACCTTATCTTCATAAGCCGGGCCAATGCCGCGCCCTGTTGTGCCGATTTTGGCCACAGAGTTGGAATTCTCGCGCATTTTGTCCAGCTCGCTATGCAGCGGCAAGATCAGCGGCGTGTTCTCGGCAACCATCAGGTTTTCGGGGGTGATTGTCGCCCCTTGGGCGCGGATCTTGTCGATCTCAGCGATCATGGCCCAGGGGTCGAGCACGACACCGTTGCCAATGACACTCAGTTTGCCTTTGCGCAAAATTCCCGATGGCAGCAGCGATAGTTTGTAAACTTCGCCGTCAATTACCAGCGTATGGCCGGCATTATGCCCGCCCTGAAACCGAGCAATGACATCAGCGCGTTCGCTGAGCCAGTCCACAATCTTGCCTTTGCCTTCGTCGCCCCACTGAGCGCCGACAACCACCACATTCGCCATTACAGGTTTCCTGAATTGATGCGGCCACAGATTTGGCCCTCACCCCTATAGCGCTCTGATCCGCGCCGTGAAACCCCGCAAATCGGCAAAATCGCTGTTGAGCCGGTTTTTGCAGCTTTAAGCCCGGCCGCAAGCACTAGACACTGGCAGTCGCATTGGCCATTTTAGCGCCAACAAGCAGGCTAGAGGAAATTGTGATGTCATTTTTGTTGCGCTGGATATTTGCCGCGCTTTTATTATGCGCGACCTATAATCCAACCCAGTGGAATTATATCAGCTGGTCGATGGCGCACTTTAGCGACAAACTGCCCTATGTGGCTTTGTTCGGGCTGGTTCTGTTCATCGGCTATATCATCTATCTGCGGGCCACTCTGCGCTCTATCGGCGTGTTTGGTATGTTGCTGGTTATGGCGCTGGTCGCCGCCCTTATCTGGGTGCTTTATGATCTTGGCTGGCTCAGCCTTGAGAATGGTGCTGCCAACACATGGCTGGGGCTGTTTGCGCTGTCGATCGTGCTGGCGACCGGGCTTTCATGGTCGATCATCCGGCGCAGGTTGTCTGGGCAGGCCGATGTTGATGATCTTGATGATTAACAGCTTGGCTTGATGATTAGCAATTTGGCACATTGACCGCCAAGCCGCCCAAAGCGGTTTCCTTGTATTTAACGCTCATATCTTCGCCGGTTTGGCGCATGGCCTCAATGGCGCTATCAAGCGGCACAAGATGGGTGCCGTCGCCGCGCATGGCCAGACTGGCAGCGGCCACGGCTTTAATAGCGCCCAGCCCGTTGCGCTCGATACACGGCACCTGAACCAGCCCGCGCACCGGGTCGCAGGTCATGCCCAAGTGATGTTCCAGCGCTATCTCAGCCGCGTTTTCAACTTGGCCCGGCGTGCCGCCCAAAACTGCCGCCAGCCCGGCAGCGGCCATGGCCGAAGCACTGCCAACCTCGGCCTGACAGCCACATTCGGCCCCCGAGATTGAAGCATTGAACTTGATCAAGCCGCCAATGGCGGAGGCGGTCAGCAAAAAGTCTGGCACGCCACTGGCACTGGCGCCCGGCACATGGTCAAGCCAATAGCGCAACACCGCTGGCACGACGCCCGCCGCGCCATTGGTTGGTGCGGTTACAATCTGGCCACCGGCAGCGTTTTCTTCATTAAC
>JAESRD010000344.1 GCA_016764835.1 Paracoccaceae bacterium
AATACTTCTTTTTCTTGTTCTTTTAATTCACCATCAGCAAACATCATGCGCACCAACAATGTTTTGGCAAGGTCGCGGGCCATTGCTTTGGGGCCAATACTGTCTTTGATATAGCCTTCAACAACCGGGCGCGCAGCTTCCCAAATGTTTATGTTGGGGTCCAATGTGCGGGCGACGCCTTCGACAACGACCATGGTGCGTTGCAGCAAGATTAGCTCGGTGCGGGTTTCCATGCCAAAACGTTCGGTTACTTCGAACAGGTAAGACAGCAGGCGGCCCATAGAGATATGGGTGGCATCCATGCCAAATATTGGCTCGCCGACGGCGCGCAGGGCGCGGGCGAACTCGTCAACATCGCGGTCGGCTGGCACATAGCCCGCCTCGAAGTGAACCTCGGCCACGCGTCTGAAATCTTTGCGGATAAAGCCGAACAGGATCTCGGCATAGACCCTGCGGGTATATTCATCAATCGAGCCCATGATGCCAAAATCATAGGCGATGATGCCGCCATCGGCACCGATTTTGAGGTTGCCTTGGTGCATATCACCGTGAAACAGCCCGTCGCGCAGGGCATGGGTCAGGAAGAGTTGCATGATTTGTTTGGCCAGCTTTGGCCGGTCATGGCCCGCGGCGTCAATCGCGTTGACATCGGCGGCGCTAATGCCTTCGACCCAGTCCATGGTCATGACCCGGCGCGCCGAATGGGCCCATTTTATGGCTGGCACAGAGAAGCGGTCATCGTCCTTGGTATTGGCGGCAAACTCAGCGGCTGAGGCGCTTTCCAGCCGCAGGTCCAGTTCGCTGGTGACGATGCCGTCAAAATGGGTGACCACATCAAGCGGCCGCAACCGGCGGGTGGCGGGCGAGAGGAACTCGATCATGCTGGCGGCAAAGTAGAACGCGTCTATGTCTTTGCGAAAGGCGCGCTCAATGCCGGGGCGCAGGACTTTGACCGCGACCTCTTCGCCGGTACTCGCCAGACGGGCACGGTGAACTTGAGCGATCGAGGCGGCGGCGACGGCTTCGGAAAACGAACTGAATATAGCTTCAACCGGTTGGCCAAGCTCCTTTTCGACCTCTGCCTTGGCCTCGGCCAAGGAGAAGGGCGGCAGCTGATCTTGCAGCACTTTTAGCTCATCGGCCATTTTGAGGCCAACAACGTCGGGGCGGGTTGAGAGCATTTGGCCGAGTTTAATATAGGCCGGGCCAAGCGCTGTCAGTGCGCGGGTCACCGGGGGCATTTGCGGATCACCTGCAAAGCCAAGCCAGCGGAAGGGGCGGCTGATAACACGCAGGACACTGCGCAGCAGGGGTGGGACTTCCATCGCATCAAGCACGACAAGCATCGCCCCTGTGCGTTCAAAAGTGGCGCCGGTGCGGATAAGCCGCAAAAGGTTATGTGGGCCGCGCATGGGTTAGATCTTCCAGCCAGAATGCAGGGCGGCGACGCCCATGGTCATGTTGCGGTAGCTCGCGTTTTCAAACCCGGCATCGCGGATCATGGCCAAGAATGTCTCTTGGTCAGGAAAGCGGCGGATCGATTCGACGAGGTATTGGTAGCTGTCGCGGTCGCCGGTGACGGCTTGACCGAGCGCCGGGATCACGCTGAACGAATAGGCGTCGTAGGCTTTTTGCATCAACGGGACGGGCAATTGCGAAAACTCGAGCACCATCAGCCGGCCACCGGGGCGCAGCACGCGAAAAGCTTCGCGCAGGGCTTGGCTGGGGTCGGTGACATTGCGGATACCAAAGCTGATTGTGTAGACATCAAAGCTGTTATCGGCGAAGGGCAGGGCCATGGCGTCGCCGACAATCCACTCGAGATCGGCTGCGAGTTTTTCGGCCTCGGCGCGTTTTTGGCCCTCGATCAGCATCGGTTCGGTCAGGTCGCAGACCACGGCTGTTGAGCCGGGCGCACGGTCCAAGAACCGAAACGCGACATCGCCAGTGCCGCCAGCCACATCAAGCAGGCGCTGGTTTGGGCGCGGCGCGAGCCAGTCCATCATCGCTGATTTCCAAATGCGGTGAATGCCGACAGACATCAGGTCGTTCATCACATCATAGCGCCCGGCGACGCTTTCAAACACGCCGCGGACCATGCCTGCCTTTTGGGCGCGGTCAACGGTTTCAAAACCGAAATGGGTTGTGCTGCTGTCGATGGGGTGTTGTGTCTCGTCGCTCATGTCGCGCCCACTTTCATAAAAGTGCTTCGGCCGCTATCACAGTTGGGCCATCTGCGGCTTACACCGTGTCGGTTCAGCAAGAAAGAGCACCATGCCCGAATTACCAGAGGTCGAGACAGTCCGTCGCGGTTTGATCCCGTTTATGGAGGGTAAAACCATAATATCGGCAGATGTGCGGCGCGCGGGTTTGCGCTGGCCGTTCCCCGAACATTTGGCTGAGCGGTTGAGCGGCAAGCGGGTGGAGGCGCTACGGCGGCGGTCTAAGTATCTATTGGTCGATCTGGATAGTGGCGAGACGCTGCTTGTGCATTTGGGCATGTCGGGGCGGATTGTTATCGTGCTGCCGGGCGATGAGGCAGAACCGGGCAAGCACGACCATGTTGAATGGGTGATGCAAGACAGCACCCGTATTGCCCTTAATGATGCCCGCCGCTTTGGTGCCATGGACCTGCACCCGACGGCCGCGCTGGAGGCGCATCGGTTTCTGGCGGCTTTGGGACCAGAACCTTTGGGCAATACATTTCATGCAGGCTATCTGCACGAGCGGTTTGCGGGCCGCAAAACCACGATCAAAGCCGCGCTGCTCGACCAGCGAATCGTTGCCGGTCTGGGCAATATCTATGTCTCTGAGGCGCTGCACAGGGCCGCAATCGACCCGCGCCGCGCCGCAGGTAAAATAAATATGACACAGATTGAGGCCTTGGTTTCGACCGTTCGCGATGTGCTAAATGAGGCGATAGCCGCCGGCGGAGCGACCCTGCGTGACCACCGCCAGCCAAGCGGCGAACTAGGCTATTTTCAACATGCTTTTAAGGTTTACGACCGCGCGGGCCAGCCCTGTAGTCTGCTCGGCTGCGGTGGTGAAATTGAGCGCATCGTGCAATCTGGCCGCTTGACATTCTTTTGTCCGCGCTGCCAGAGCTAAGCCCAATGATGACTTGATCACGCCGGTGTTTGCGCTATCGCTTAGGTGATTGCGCGGATTTAGGGACACTTTCGCATGGCTTATGAAACGATCATCGTCGATATAGCAGACGATGTAGCGACGGTTAAACTCAACCGTCCGGACGCGCTAAACGCGCTAAACACACAGATGCTCAACGAGCTGACGGATGCGCTGACAGATGCTGACCACAACGACAAAGTGCGTTGTATCATCATCACCGGCAGCGAAAAGGCATTTGCCGCTGGGGCTGATATTGGCGAAATGGCCGATAAAAGCTTCGTTGATGTCTATCTCAACCAGATGTTTGAGCGCGAATCTGGGCAGTTTTGCCGGGTGCGCAAGCCGGTGATTGCGGCTGTGTCGGGCTATTGCCTTGGCGGTGGCTGCGAGCTGGCGATGATGTGCGATTTCATTATTGCCTCAGAGACGGCCAAGTTCGGCCAGCCCGAGATCACCCTTGGTGTGATAGCGGGCATGGGCGGCACGCAGCGGCTGACGCGTGCGATTGGCAAGGCCAAGTCGATGGATATGCATCTGACCGGCCGCCATATGGGCGCCGAGGAAGCGGAGCGGTCTGGGCTTGTCAGCCGGGTGGTACCTGCCAAGAAACTGCTTGAAGAGGCCCGCGCTGCGGCGCTCAAGATTGCCGCGAAATCGCTGCTGGTGAGCATTGCTGTCAAAGATACGGTGAACCGCTCGCAAGAGTTAGGGCTGACCGAAGGCATCAACTATGAGCGGCGCATGTTTCAGGCGCTGTTTGCGACCGAAGACCAAAAAGAGGGCATGGCGGCGTTTAAAGAGAAGCGCAGCGCGCAGTTTCGTGACCGCTAAGCCGCTTTGTTCGATGATGAGACGTGTGGGGCCATTGACTTGGCCCCGACTCAGCTCTAAAGACCCGACTTCAAGTTCGCCTTTACTGGCGTACGATCAGTTTGCATTTTAATCGAAACGGGACCGTTCCGACATGGCCAATACGCCCCAATCTAAAAAACGCGCCCGCCAGAATGAGCGTCGCGCAACTGTCAACAAAATGCGCCGCACGCGCGTGCGGACTTTCGTCCGCAAAGTTGAAGAAGCGATCACAGCTGGCGACAAAGATCTTGCCGCTGACGCTTTGAAGGCTGCACAGCCTGAGCTGATGCGCGGTGTGACCAAAGGTATTTTCCACAAGAATACCATCGCACGCAAAATGTCGCGCCTGTCTTCGCGCGTCAAAGCTATCGCATAAAAGTAACCTGTTTCGCAGGTTTGCTGAGGCGCGCAATTTGCGCGCCTTTTTGCTGTTTGGGCCCCAAATTATGGGGCCGGGCAGGGCGGGCGCTACCGAATCGAGCATTTGGAGTCGCATCGGTTTGGGTGAGCCAATATTTGTACCTGTCAAGACTGAGGCGCTGGGATTCATTTTTGGGCCATTTGAACTGCCACATTTTGGCAACCAAGTTTGGTAACATGGCCAAATTACTTAGCCTCTCAGATTCGGAACCAGCAAAGATAGAGTCAAGGACGATGTTCGGTTGATGAGACAGCAAACCCCTTGCTAGCTTAGCCATGCGATTCACTTCGTTCCTGGGGGGACATGGTTGATATCGGTGGTTTGAGGCAAGGCTGCTCTCGCGAAAAGTGGGGCCAGTTTTCGCGAAGAACCGCAGATGTTAAGTGGCGAGCAGTGATTGGGATAGGCCCAATGAGCTGCGTCATGGTTGGGCAAAGCTTCGGTGTTGCTCGGCTCTATCATGCACCCTTTGTTAGAAACTCGGTCGGTTTGTGTGCACTCACGCGCAGTCGGCTTTAGGCTTTTTGACATTTGTTCTGCGTATTTGTGGCCGGGCTTGCCCTGTTGCATTCGGAGTATCAATCAGGAGCGTTTTGGGCGCATCGGGCAACGGTCTGGGCAGCGGACCGGTCATGGGGTGTTTGGCATAGGGCCGGGCGCTCTGAAGAACAGGGATGGTTTAAAAACAATTAATGACGAATGAAAATTGGGCTCAGATTCGCAACGATCTTAAGACTGAAATTGGCGATAATAACTTTTCGCGTTGGATCGAGCCTTTGGAATTTGCGGGCGTTGAAGCCGGTGTTGCCCGGTTTAATGCCCCGACCACTTTTATTGGCGATTATGTCGCGCAGAACTTCGGTGATCGGATTCTGTATCAATTGAACCGCACCGGCGGTGATGTTGAGCGGTTGAGCTTTTCTTTTGCGCCGAACATGCGCCGCATGTCTGTTAAGCCCGCCGTCGGGCTACAGAGCTATCAGCCATCGCGCGGCGCTCCGGCGCGCCATGACAGCCTTGTACCGCCTGCCACACTTGACCCGCGCTTTACCTTTGATCGTTTTATCGTTGGCAAGCCCAACGAGCTGGCCCATGCCGCCGCCCGCCGGGTGGCCGAGGGCGGCCCTGTCGGGTTTAACCCGCTGTTCCTTTATGGCGGTGTTGGGCTGGGCAAGACCCACCTGATGCATGCTATCGCCCATGAGCTGCGCCAGCGCCGCCCCGATATAAACGTGCTCTACCTGTCGGCTGAGCAGTTCATGTACCGGTTTATTGCTGCCCTGCGCGAAAAGCGGATGTTCGACTTCAAGCAGATCTTCAGGGTGGTTGATGTGTTGATGGTTGATGACGTGCAATTCATGGCGGGCAAGGATTCGACGCAGGAAGAGTTCTTCCATACGTTTAATGCGCTGGTTGACGGCCAAAAGCAGATCATCATTTCGGGCGACCGTGCGCCGGGTGAGATCAAGGGTTTGGAAGACCGGATCACGAGCCGCTTGCAATGCGGGCTGGTGGTCGATCTGCATCCGACAGATTACGAACTGCGCATTGGTATTTTGCAATCCAAGGTCGAAGTGTACCGGCATCAATACCCTGATCTGGTGATCCGCGACGGTGTGCTCGAATTCCTCGCCCACCGGATTTCAACCAATGTCCGTGTGCTCGAAGGCGCGCTGACCCGGCTGTTTGCTTTTGCCAGCCTCGTTGGCCGCGAGATCACGCTTGAGCTGACCCAAGATTGCTTGGCTGATATTCTGCGCGCTTCTGACCGCAAGATCTCGATCGAAGAGATCCAGCGCAAGGTTTCCGACCATTACAATATTCGGCTGTCTGATCTGCTTGGCCCCAAGCGGCTGCGCAACTTTGCCCGGCCGCGGCAAGTGGCCATGTATCTGTCCAAGAACATGACCAACCGCTCGCTGCCTGAGATCGGCCGCCGCTTTGGTGGGCGTGATCACACCACGGTTATGCACGGCGTGAAGCGGATAAATGAGCTGAAGGCGACCGACAGTCAGATGGCAGATGACCTCGAACTGTTGCGCCGCGCCCTCGAAGCCTGACACAAACCACGACTTTGCGCAGAAAGCGCTTGAGACGGGAGCAAAATCGTTTAGGTTTTTGCTCCCGGCCCATTGCATTGGTCGGGATTATTAATGCGGTGTCGCACGAGGAGCACGGGCCATGAAATTCAGTATTGAACGCAGCGCGCTGCTTAAGGCTGTGGCGCAGGCCCAGTCGGTGGTTGAGCGTCGCAACAATATCCCGATCCTGTCAAATGTGCATATTGAGGCCAGCGGCGATGAAGTGAAGTTCCGCGCAACCGATCTTGATATCGAAGTCGTCGATTGCGCCACGGCGATGGTTGAGAAAGCCGGTGTGACGACCGCGCCCGCCGTGCTGCTCAATGAGATTGTGCGCAAGCTGCCCGACGGGGCGCTGGTGACGCTGACCGATAATCAGCAAACCGGGCGGCTGATGATCGAGGCCGGGCGGTCTAACTTTACGCTGCCAACGCTGCCTAAAGAAGATTTCCCTGTTATGGCCAGCTCTGAATATGAGAGCAATTTTGCGGCCCCTGCGCCAATGTTGCGCCGCCTGTTCGACAAGTCGAAATTCGCGATTTCTACTGAAGAGACCCGCTACTACTTAAACGGCGTTTATATGCATGTCGCCACCGGTGAAGACGGCCCGGTTTTGCGCTGTGTGGCCACTGATGGCCACCGTCTCGCCCGGATTGATGCGCCGCTGCCTGAGGGCGCGGCTGACATGCCCGGCGTTATTGTGCCGCGCAAAACGGTTGGTGAGCTGCGCAAGTTGCTTGATGATGATGAGGCGACAATTGCAGTCTCGGTATCTGAAACCAAGGTGCGCTTTGTCACGCCGACGATCACGCTGACATCCAAGGTGATTGACGGCACATTCCCCGATTATACTCGGGTTATTCCGCAAGGAAACACCAAGCGGCTTGAGGTTGACGCGGCTGAGTTTGCCAAAGCGGTAGACCGTGTGGCCACCGTGGCCTCTGACCGGTCGCGCGCCGTGAAGCTGAGCCTTGATGAAGACCGGCTGATCCTTTCGGTCAATGCGCCCGATAGTGGCGCCGCCGAAGAAGAGCTTGCCGTGGCTTACGCCGACGAGAAGTTGGAGATTGGGTTTAACGCGAAATACTTGTTGGAGATTGCCAGCCAGGTTGACCGCGAAAACGCCGTGTTCATGTTCAACTCGTCAGGTGACCCGACGCTTATGCGCGAAGGCGATGACACATCGGCGATCTATGTCGTCATGCCGATGAGGGTCTAGCGTAAAGCCACCTTTATGTCCGCATGCTATATCGCGTCGCTGAGCCTGTCGCATTTCCGCTCGCACCGCAGCGCAAAGCTGCGCTTTGATGGGCGGCCAGTGGCGATATATGGCCCCAATGGCGCTGGCAAAACCAATCTGATTGAGGCGGTGTCGTTGCTGTCACCCGGCCGCGGGTTGCGGCGGGCGCAGGCCGATGCTTTGGCGCGACGGCCAGAGGGCGTAGGCTGGCGGATAAAGGCTGAGCTTTCCGATACAACCGAGATTGAGATACGCGCCGCGCCGGGCGAGCCGCGCCGGGTGAAGATCAATGACAAAGCCCAGCCGCAGCTGGCGCTGGCCCGGCATTTGCGCATGCTCTGGCTGGTGCCAGCAATGGACAGGCTGTGGATCGAGGGCGCTGAAGGGCGGCGACGGTTTATTGACCGCGCGGCGATGAGCTTTGACCCCAAACACGGCGAAGCGGTTTTGGGCTATGAGAAGGCCATGCGCGAGCGCAACCGGCTGCTCAAAGACATGGTCCGCGATGCGCATTGGTACATCGCCCTTGAGCGGCAAATGGCGCAGATGGGCGCGCGGGTTCATACCGGCAGGCAGGTTGCCATCAATGCGCTGATGGCCGCGCAGCAAGATGCGCAAACCGCGTTTCCAACGGCTGAGTTACGCCAAACTTACCCAGAGGTAGGTTTGGAGGGCGAAGAGGGGCTGCTTGCTGCGTTGAGTGAGCACCGGCGGCGCGATATGGCCGCTGGCCGTAGTCTGACCGGGCCGCACCGGGCGGATATTTCTGCCTTTTGGCAGGCTAAAGACATTGAGGCTAAAGACTGCTCGACCGGCGAGCAAAAGGCGCTGTTGATTTCGCTGGTTTTGGCCAATGGTCGGGCTTTGGCCCAAAGCGGGGAGAGCCCACCGATCTTGTTGCTTGATGAGGTTGCCGCCCATCTTGATGCTGAGCGCAGGGGCGCCCTTTATGATGAGGTCTGTGCGCTCAAGGCGCAGGCGTTTCTCACCGGCACAGGGGCGGAACTGTTTGCTGAGCTGGGCGACCGGGCGCAGGTTGTTGAGATGAGTGAGGGCGGATCACAAGCCAAAGAAGGGCTCGCAAATGATTGAACATATTGAAGAAATGCGCCTGACCCACGCCGATGAGCAGAGCATAAATGCGCTGATTAACAGCGCCTTTGGCCCGCATTATGGCCCGCGCAGTTTTCATGGCCAGCGGCATCATATGCGTCTGATCATTCGCGACCCGCATATCATTGGTCATATGGCTTTGTGCTACCGCGCCATTCGGCTGGATGGCCGGTTGATAAACGTGATCGGCTTGGCCGAGGTCGCAACCGACCCAGGCCGGCGTGGCGAGGGCATCGCCGCGCGACTGTTGCAGGCGGCGATTGCGGAGAGTAAAGCCAGCCAAGCCGCGTTTATATTGCTCTTTGGATCAACATCCTCACCCTATTGGCATTGATCTTGTCGATTGGCATTGTGGTGGATGACGCCATTGTTG
>JAESRD010000345.1 GCA_016764835.1 Paracoccaceae bacterium
CCAATCATTTTCTAGTTGTACCGTTCTCGACAACGGAAAACGCAATCTGATTGGAAAATTTGATCTCCTATCACTTGGCCCTGATTGAACCAAATCGCATCGACCAGCCCTTCGACGGCGCTATCAATATCGGCATCATCAAACACGATATAGGCGCCTTTGCCGCCCAGCTCTAGGGTCAGCGCTTTGCCGCTGCCAGCGGTCGCATTGCGGATATGGCGACCAACGGATGTCGGGCCAGTGAAGGCGATTTTGTTGACATCGGAGCGGACCAGCATTTGGCCAACAGCGCCGTCGCCGGTGACGATATTGACCACGCCTTTGGGCAGCCCGGCTTGCATGCAGATATCTGCGAACAGCAGCGCTGTCAGCGAGGTGAACTCGGCTGGTTTGAGCACCACGGTGTTGCCCATGGCCAAAGCCGGGGCGATCTTCCATGACAGCATCAGCAGCGGAAAGTTCCAGGGCACGATCTGGCCGCAAACGCCAAGCGGTTCGGCATCTGGCATCTCGCTTTCCATCAGCTGGGCATAGCCCGCATGATGGTAGAAATGCCGCTGCGCTAGGGGGATGTCGATGTCGCGGGCTTCGCGGATTGGCTTGCCATTATCGAGGCTCTCGAGCACCGAAAACAGACGTGCGTGTTTTTGCAACAACCGCGCCAGCGCATAAAGATAGCGCGCCCGGCCGGGGCCGCCCAGCTTGGCCCAGCTGTTTTGCGCCCGGCGGGCGGCGCTTACGGCGGCGTCGATATCGGCTTGGCTGGCTTGGCTGACTTGGGCCAATATTTCGCCTGTCGCCGGGTTGCGGCTGTCAAAACAGTTGCTCGGCTCGGTATACGCGCCGTTGATGAAGTGGCCAAAGCGGCTGCCTTGGTCAACCAGCCATGCCAGCGCATCGGCGGCGCTCTCAGGAGCGGGGCCATAGTCCATACTGTCGAATATATCTTTGACGGTCATGCTTGTATCCTTACGCCAGCGCGTGGCGCCACGCAGCTGAGTAGCCGCCGGTGACGTGATGTTCGAGTTGCCGCTCAATGTCGCCCAGCAAGGACGACGCGCCAAACCTAAACAGGTCTGGTTGCAGCCATCTGTCGCCAAGCTCTTCTTTTATCAGCGCAAGATAGACCAGCGAATCCTTGGCCTTAGAGATGCCGCCCGCCGGTTTATAACCGACCTTAAACCCGGTGCGGGCATGATAGGCGCGAATGGCGCGGATCATGGTCAGGCTTACGGGCAGGGTGGCGTTGGTGCTTTCTTTGCCGGTCGATGTCTTGATGAAATCAGCCCCGGCCATCATGCAAACCAAGCTGGCGCGGGCGACATTGCGCAATGTGCCCAGCTCACCCGTGGCCAAGATCGCCTTGATATGGGCGTCGCCGCAGGTGGCGCGCATCTCGGACATCTCATCATAAAGCGCCTGCCAATTGCCGGTCAGCGCATGGCGGCGCGAGATGACGATGTCAATCTCTTTGGCCCCGGCAGCCACGCTCTCGGATATCTCTTCGAGCCGCAAACGGTAGGGGGTTAGCCCGGCGGGGAAGCCGGTAGACACGGCGGCAATGGGGATATTGCTGCCCTCAAGCGCGCGCCGCGCCGGGGCGATCATTTCGTGGTAGACGCAGACCGCGCCGGTGGTCAGGCCTTCCATGCCGAGTGCCGTTAGCAGCTTGGCCGAGACCGGCTGGCGGGCTTTGGCGCAGAGCCGCGCGACCCGCGCCTCAGTGTCATCGCCCGCAAGCGTTGTCAGATCTATCAGCGAGATGGCTTTGCAAAGCCAAGCGGCTTGGTATTCTTTCTTGATACTGCGCCGCCCCGGCAGGGCCGCACAGCGCCGCTCAATCGCCGATGTATTGGCCTGAACGCGGTTCACCCAGCTTAGATCCAGCGCAATGCCTTCATTACGCGGCTCATGCAGCTGCGGCAGCTGGGCGCTGGTCGTATCTGCCTGCTGGGATGGGGTTTGATATTGTGTGGTCATCGCAATCTCCGCCTGAGGCCATAAGGGTGGCATGGGCGCAGCACTATGACAAGGCGAGGTTTAGCCGGGCTGCAACACATCGCGCTGATGGGCGCGACGAAATTGCTGCGGTGTCTGGCCGTGATGGGCGCGAAACAGCTTGTGAAAATGCGACAGGTTGGGAATGCCGCAATCGGCGGCGATCTCGGCCAGCGTATCGCCGGTGCCAGCAAGGGCGCGGGCGGCATAAATCATGCGCTGTGTGTTCACATAATCAGACGGGCTGAGGCCCAAATACTGGCGCGCCGTGCGGCTGACATGCGGGTGGGCACGGCCGGCAACCCGGACGAACCCGGCGGCACCATCGCGAAACACCTTGGGGTCGCGCGCAGCTTCGCAAGCGCGCAGCAACCATTCGGGCGCGGAATGGGTGTCGGCAGTATCGGTCGGCAGGGTGGCATCACTGCTCGGGTTGGCCTTTTGCGCCACCTGACTTCCAGCGCTGAGCATCTGCGCGCAAAGCGGCAGCAAAAATGCCTCGGCCGCCAGACTGTCACGCGGGCTGCGCTCAAGTCTGAGGGCGGCGTGGTTTAGCTCGGCCATTTGCCGTGTGTCGCGGTGGGTTTGCACGATCCCCGCTTGTTTCGACCAGAACATTTGGCCCAGAATCTGCGGATGCCGCGCGCCCAATTGGGTAATGATATCGGGGTGGATGGTGACGGACACCGCCATCGGCGCTTCGCCATTGCCCTGAAGCCCATGCCGGTCTTGCGGGCGGATGAACAAAAGATCGCCCTCGCTCAACATCTCTTTGCCATGCGGCAGATGGTGTCGCACACGGCCGTTTTGCACCCAAAGCAGCTCATAAAAATCATGGCCGTGCAAGGTGGTTGGCCGCTGGTGGCCCAGCACAGCACGCGCAAGCTGCACGGTGTCACCCGGCTCAAGAATGGAATTGAAATGCAAGGTTTGTTGGGTCATAGGCTTATTCTATCAGATTTCGCGGCTTTGAGGCAGATAGATTGCTGCAATGCCGCATTGCGTCAGCCGGGAGGCTGCGCAACGTAAATAATTGTCAGCCGGGAGGCTGCGTAAAATAGATTATGTCAGCCGGAAGGCTACGTCACCCCAATATAAGGCCAAGCTATGAGCTTCAATAGAGACATTAAGATTGCACCTTCAATCCTTTCGGCCGATTTTGCAGCTTTGGGGGCCGAGATTGCGGCGGTCGAGGCCGCGGGCGCTGACTGGATCCATGTCGACCCGATGGATGGCCATTTTGTGCCCAATCTGACCATTGGCCCCAATGTGGTGGCCGCAATCCGGCCGCATGTAACGACGTTTATGGATGTTCATCTCATGATCTCGCCAGCCGACCCCTATATTGGCGCGTTCGCCAAGGCCGGGGCTGACCTGATCACGGTGCATGCCGAAGCCGGGCCGCATTTGCACCGCTCGCTGCAATCGGTGCGAGCGGAGGGCAAACAGGCCGGTGTGGCGCTGAACATGACCACGCCGCTGGAGCATATTGTCGATATCTTGGATGATATCGACCTGATCTTGATCATGACCATTAATCCTGGCTTTGGTGGCCAGAAGTTTACCCATTCGATGGTTGAAAAAGTCCGCCGGACCAAGGCGATGATCGGCGAGCGGCCTATTCATATCGAGGTTGATGGCGGGATTGACCCGCAAACCGCACCACTGGTGGCAGAAGCCGGGGCCGATGTTTTGGTGGCAGGTTCGGCGGTGTTTCGCGGTGGGGCTGGGGCATACGGCGGCAATATTGCGGCCATACGGGCGGCGGCGGCGCGCTAACCTTTAAGGTGAGGTGCCCATTTGAATAGGGTGCTGAGCTGGCGTTTTGCATCAGAACCGTCGGGCAGGGGAGTGCAGCTTCCTTGCCATTGATTGTTAGCTGCCCACCGTTTTCGGTAAGCAAAAATTGAGGCAAGTACAGTGTCTTGGGCTTGGGATGTTGCGTTTGGGCAGTCGTCAAAGCCCGGCTCCCAGTAACAACACGGACAAATAGTTGAGCCTATTATACCACCGTTTTTCCCGTATGCTGGAACCGTTGAATAGCCCGGAAAGCCGCAGGCAGGGCACAGCAGAAGGCCCCGCGCATCTGTTATGTTCAACGAAAGCGAAGAGATCATTTGGAAACGGTAAGCTCCATTGGGTTGTTTTGCAAGTGCGCCCATAACTGGGGGTAACTAGTCAAAAATCTGCACAAAACCTGCACAAACCCCACATCCCACCTGCACAGCCCGCCCTTAAAACAAGAGCACATAACAACAAGAGGGCCGATGGATGAGGTTATTTCTATTGCGCGGTGTGCCGCAAAAACTAAAGCAAGATTGCTGGTGGTTAGAAGGCGCGGCACCGCAACCCGTGCCAACAACACCGGCACGCGAAACAAAGCGCTACACAGCACCGGCCAGCCCGCCTATTCTGGCCCAGACAAAACCGACCGGAGCCAACGCCGCATGAACCCGCTTATTCTCGTCGTCGATGATGACCCGCAAATCCGCGATGTGCTGCGCATTGCCCTCACCCGTGCCGGGTTTCGGCTGGCCGAGGCCAAGGACGGGGCTGAGGCGTTGACCATGGCCGCGCAGCTGAGCCCCGACCTCATTGTGCTTGATATTGGTTTGCCTGAGATGGATGGCCGTGATGTTTGCCGGGCTTTGCGGGCCAAAAGCGATGTGCCAGTGCTGTTTTTGACCGCTGAGGGTGACGAGGTTGACCGGGTGGTCGGGCTTGAGCTGGGGGCAGATGATTATGTTACCAAACCGTTTTCACCGCGCGAACTGGTCGCCCGTATTCGGGTGATCCTCAAGCGCACAGGCAAGCGCGAGACCGTCGCCCAAGCTGCGCTGAAGCGCGGTGTTTTGGCTGTTGACCCCGAGCGCCACTTGGTCACCGTTAGCGGCGCGCCGGTGGCGCTGACCGCCCGTGTGATGGAGATTTTGGCGCGGTTGATGGCCCGGCCAGATCATGTTTTGGCCCGCCCGCAACTGGTTGATGCGATCTACGGCACCAATATTCATGTCTCCGATAGGACGATGGATAGCCACCTGCGCAACCTTCGGGCCAAACTGGGTGCTGCGGGCTGTGCTGATGCGATAGTGACCGTCCACGGTGTTGGTATTCGGATGGGCCCATGCGCGGGCTAGGGCAAAGCCGGGGCAAATGGCGCCCCAGCCTTGGCCTGATCCTCGGGCTGACCTTGGCGGCGGTGCTCTGCCTGCCACTGGCGGGCATTTTGGCGGTACGTTGGCTGACCCCGGCTTTGCAGGCTTTGGGCAGTGCCACGGCCTACCGCGAAGCGGTGATGATCGTCGGCGTTGTCGTGCTGCTGGTGACAACGGGATTGGGCTTTGTCCTCTGGCGCATTTTACTCAGCCCCATTGGCGCGCTGGCCAAACGCGCGGCGTCGGTCCAGGCGGGCGACCCTGCCGCGCTGGAACCGATGGCGCATTATGGCACCCAAGAGATGGAGATGTTGGGCCGGGCTGTGCTTGAAATGGGCCGCGTGTTGCAAGGCCGCGAGGCGGTTTTGCGCTCTTACGCTGATCATGCCACCCATGAGCTAAAGTCACCGCTGACTGTGCTGCGCGGCGCGGCTGAGCTGTTGGATGACAATACGCTAGGCCCCGCCGACCGCGCCACTTTGCTGACCCAAATAAACGCTGCCGCCGCCCGCATGACCGACCTGCTTGATGCGCAAAACCGTCTGGCGCAGGCCAAAGAGCCGCTCTTTGCCGGCACGTCGCCGCTTAGCCCGCTATTGGCCGGGCTGCAAGCCGCCCAGCCGAACGTGACGCTTGAACTGAGCGATGACGACCGTCTGCCAATGGCTGGCGAAGGGCTTGAGCTGGTGCTCGGCCACCTGATTGCCAACGCCGCCGCCGCCGGGGCACGCAAAGTTAGCCTGTCGGTTCAGGGCCAGAGCCTGACCCTGCGTGACGATGGGCCGGGCATATCCAGCGGCAACCGCAGCCGGATATTTGACCCATTCTTCACCACCAAACGCGAGACTGGCGGCACCGGCATGGGCTTGCCGATTGTGCGCCGGATACTGGCCGCACATGGCGCGCGGATATCGTTGTTGGACAGCGAAGCCGGGGCCGGGTTTAAAATCCAGTTCTAGTCGTCGTCGTTCATCTTGCGCAGGGCTGCCATGCCCGACTCGCCGAGTTTGACGGCAGCAAATGGCCCGCCCAACCGGGTGAGGCCAACATCTTGCGGGTCAGGCACACCGGCTTTGGCAAACAACTCTTCAGCCCAATCTTCGGCATTATCTTGCGGCTTGTAGCCCAAAAACGCCACCTTAGCGTTGGATACTGGCGCACGATCATTGGCCGAGACGCCAAAAATGGTGGTGAAACCGGTGACCGGCGTATCGACTGCCCGAATAACAAGCCGCACCATGTCGCCGTAGCTGAGCCATGTGCCAAGCGCGCGGGTGTTTTGCGGCTCCGGCGTGCAGGACAAAATGCGCAAACACACGGCCTCAAGGCCGCGCTTTTCCCAATACATCCGGCCCAGATCTTCGGCAAAACATTTGGCGAGACCGCAGAATGTGTCCGGCCGGTGATGCGCTTCGGTGTCAATGCCATCAGCGCTAGAATGCAGCCCGACCGCATGGATGGATGAGGCATAAATCACCCGGCGCAGCCCGTGTTTATGCGCGGCTTCCCAGACATTGTAGGCGCCAATATAGTTGGGGCCGAGCAGCTCTTCAAAGGGCTTCTCGTCAACGATTGCACCGAAATGCACGACCATGTCAGCGCCTTCAAGCAGCGGACCGATTTCGTCCATCTTGGCGAGGTCAGCCTGCACGAAGGTCTCATTGGCCAACAGCTGCTCTGGGGCAGCGGCGATGTCGGTGCTCAGCAATGTATCGGCCATTTTTGCCAAATGTGCGCGCAGCTCGTTGCCTAGAGCGCCGCATGCGCCAGTCAGTACAATCTTTTTCATAGTGGTCCCCAATTTGGCTTAGATTATTGCCGGCTCAATAAGCGGCGTGTTTGACAATAAGCGGTCGATCAAAAGCGGGCTGAGGTCAAGTGTTTGAAAACCGCCCGTGAGCATCAGCTCGGCCACACCGCGCCCCATAGCTGGCGCGTGTTGGATGCCGTGACCAGAGAAGCCATTGATAAAGAACAGGTTTGTCAGGTCCGAGTGCGGGCCAATCAGCGCGTTTTGATCAAAAGTATTATAGGCATAATGTCCGGCCCAGCTTTGGCGCAGCTTGATCCGCTCAAAGGCAGGAATGCGCGCGGCGAGGGCGGGCCAGACCTTTTCGAGCCACAGATCATGATCTTGGATGAAGTCATCGGGCGACACGGCCACGTCATGGTCAGGCGCGCAACCGGTCATGAAATAGCGGCCATCTTGCCGGAAATGGACACCTGACGGGTCGACCGTTAGCGGCATTGTTGCGCTGAGCGGGGTCTCGGCCTCGAAGATATAAGTGTAGCGTTTGCGCGGCTCGACCGGCAGGCTAAGCCCGGCCATGGCCGCGATTTGAGCCGCACGAGGCCCAGCGGCATTAACGACTTGGCCGGCGCTGATTTGGCTGCCATCGGCCAACGTCACGGCGGTGATCTTTTGGCCGCGGCACTCTAGCCCGACCGCCTGCGCAGCGACAAACTCAACCCCTAGTTTGCGGCTTTGGCGGCGCAGCTGGTCAAAGACGGTGCCGCTGTCAAAATAGCCCTCGTCTTTGGTGTTGAATGAGCCTGAAACAATGTCGTCAAACTGCATATAAGGGAAGCGGCTGGCCAAATCCTCGGGCGTGAGCATTTTGGTTTGCGCGCCAAGGTTGGCTTGCAGGGCTTGGTTGCGACGCAACACCGCGTCTTGGGCGGTGTTTGCGGCCAGATAGAGGTAGCCGAAAGGGTGCAGAGCAATGTCTGGCACCGAAGGATCGCCCATAAACTCTTGAAAATTATGGATGAATTCAGCGCCAAATTGCGAGGCCTGAACATTAACCGATGTGCCAAATTGCTGACGGATGCAGCTATTTGTGTGGCTGGTCGAGGCATTCTCATAGCTCGGGTCGCGCTCGACCACCAAAATTCGACCCTGAAAATCAGGCGAGCGGGCGCACCAAAAGGCGACCGACGCACCCATAATGCCGCCGCCGATAATGACGATGTCATAGCGGCTGTGGCGCGGTTGTTGAGACAAGGACAGGCTCCTTAGAAAGGTTGCCTAATGCTAAGTTCAACGCGGTGGCTTTGTAAATTTGTTTTGTGCCATGGCGGCAAAAAAAGGCCACGCCAGCGGGGGCGTGGCCTGTCGCTTTAGCCGGGCATGTTCAGTGTGATTGCACCGTCTGATGCAAGGAACAGATAACCATGCGCGGGCAGGGTGATCTTGCTGCCGCTGATTTGCGCATTTTGCGGGCCAATAGCGGTGCCGGCGCCGAGCATCTCTAGCGCGACCGGCGCATCTGACAGGTTAAACAACCCGGTCACATTGCTTGTGCCCCAAACCCGACGGATGGCCAGAACAGGCTCGGGCAGATCAATGAAATCGGTCTCGCCGAGGCGCAGCTCGTCGTGCTGTTTGCGAAACGCGATTGCGGCGCGGTAGCTGGCCAGCACGCTGTCATTGGTGGCCTCTTGGGCGCTGACGGCGCGGGCGGCTTGCGGCGGCTTGACCGGCAGCCAAGGC